>JALFZJ010000066.1 GCA_022783665.1 Arcanobacterium sp. | reverse complement strand
CCCAGTGCCTAGGCTCAGCTAGATCGCGAGGACGCTCTGCGAAGATGCGCTTGTAGTAGGTAAACTGCTGCTCCGTTATTCTTCCTACCCTCGGTTGCCGACCAGGCGCCAAAGCTCTATGTATAGCTTCATACACCCGCTGATGAGCCCGGTCTCAGGGCTAGCAGGCGATCTTGGAATAAGTGTTCCCCGCGCAGGCGGGGATGAGCCCGCTGTGATGCTAGGCAACGGCGAGATCGTCGGGTGTTCCCCGCGCAGGCGGGGATGAGCCCGGAGCTCATACCGAGGCGCTTCAGCTCTGCTGCGTGTTCCCCGCGCAGGCGGGGATGAGCCCACAAGAATACGGCTCTACATGGACGTCCACAGGTGTTCCCCGCGCAGGCGGGGATGAGCCGCATCCAAACTGGCGGCCAATAGCGTGGATGCAGTGTTCCCTGCGCAGGCGGGGATGAGCCCGTGCGGTGTATCTGCCCCGCTCAGCCAGGATTGTGTTCCCCGCGCAGGCGGGGATGAGCCGAAGCCTCAAGCCCTGGCCACGAATCCATACCCGTGTTCCCCGCGCAGGCGGGGATGAGCCCAAACCAAAATCATCCATGCGCAATACGCTAATGTGTTCCCCGCGCAGGCGGGGATGAGCCCAGACGAAAGCCCACGAAGTGACAAACCCCGCGGTGTTCCCCGCGCAGGCGGGGATGAGCCCCATCCACCGTGACGCCGAGACGCTGCTGCCACGTGTTCCCCGCGCAGGCGGGGATGAGCCCTTGATAACAGTCTGAAGGTGTGGCTGAGACCGGTGTTCCCCGCGCAGGCGGGGATGAGCCGTGTTCCGCGAATCCCTGATCGGGCTGGCCACTGTGTTTTCGAGACCATCCCTGATAAGTTCTTAGCGGAATGGGTCCGGCATCGTTGCCAAGACGCTGTTGGTAACACGGTAGCGATCGCGGCTTGGATACCCAGATGAGCATCAGAGGTGATCATGAAAGCCTGTGTAAGGCCGCGGGTGTGAAGATCGCGGAAGAATGCTGTCCAGGAAGCTTCGGACTCGCTAGTGGCTACCTGCATGCCTAGTAGTTCGCGGTAGCCTTCTTTGTTCACGCCGGTTGCTAATAAGACCGAGGTTTTCACCACTCGTCCGCCTTCGCGGACCTTCATCGTCAGTGCATCGCAGGCTAGGTAGTAGTACGAGCCGTTGCCTAAGAGCCAAGAGGGGAAGTATGTGCCCTTGCGTAGTTTTGGTATCGCGATAGTCGGTGTGCCAAGGCGTGTATCAAGTTGGCGGTGGCGATACCCGTTACGCTGGTTGATCCTGTCCGTGGACACGGTTGCATAATCAGCCCCGCATTGGCTGTCAGCCTGAGCTGATAGCAACTGGTTAATGGAGGCTTGCAGCATCGTTGCGAGCCTGTCAGGGCAAGTAGTGACCAGTAAATCTGACAGGTAGGTCTGCGGGTCGATATCGTGGATGAGGATACGATCCGGTTCGTGTTCCGTGTTGGCGAGGAAGTGAGCGTGCAGCTTTAGATCTGAGATGAAGATTCTGGCCCGTTCGTGTTTGAGTGCGCGGACGGGCTTTTCTCATGCCCAGAAAGCGGAACGGCGGGGGAGGCATTAGAGCTCGGGGTGTTTCTGCAGGTCAGGGCTAACGCGCTATACACTCGCTAACGCAAGCAGTTTTCTTGACCCCCTTAGTGTATAATCGCTAACGCAACCTGGCATTTATCATTCTCGATGTCATCGTTTCTTGACGACAGCGAGTAGGTTTCACGCCTGCTCGCTGTTGTCGTAGGTCGACACGCGGGAGTCGAACCCGGGACGCAATCGCGGATCAGAAAACGTGCACGAGCGTTTTCCTGCGATTGACGCGAAGCGCGAATGCGCCGATGCCGAGAAATGAGCCACTTCGGGGAGGGTACGCGCAGTGAGGTCGTATGACTCTGGCGTGGAGCTAGCCGCAGAAATTGCCAAGCGTGGCAAACTTTTTATCGGCGAGTTCGCCGATATACCTGACGACGATTGGGATCGCCTCATTGATGGCCTGGATCGCACGCCACGCCAGATGGTTGCCTATCAGCTTGGATGGATGGATCTGCTTCTCGGGTGGGAGCGCAACGAACAAGCAGGCGCTAAGGTAGTGACTCCTGCACCAGGGTATAAATGGAATCAACTCGGCAGTCTATACGACGCGTTCTATCAGCGCTGGGAGGGCGCATCCCCTACCGAACTCGTCGGCGCATTTCACTCTTTACTGAGCGACGTAATCAAACTGGTAGGTAGCTTTACACAAACTGAACTCTTCGACTCACACCAGCGGGCGTGGGCGTCGTCTACCCCCTCGGCTTGGCCAGTGTGGAAATGGGTGCACATCAATACCGTTGCACCATTTACTACCTTCCGTACGAAGATTAGGAAGTGGAAGAAACTCGCCGGATACTAGATCCTGCGAGCAGTCTCGGCAGATCTCCGCTCCGCCACCTCGCTCTACCAAGCACCATGCCACTCCCACCAGTAAGCGCCGTCATCAATTTCTCCTCGATGAGCACCCGTAACGCGCCGCTTATCGCGCGAGGCTGGACGCAAGCTCACTACTTTCGTTTTACTGGTTTTGAGGCCAAACGAACTGATTGGCAGCAACCAAATAGCCGATTGGCAATAACCAAACGAACCATCGAACGGTAGACGAGAGCATGAAGCTGATTCTAAAGATCGATCCTGCTACGCCGGAAACTCAAGTAGTAGTGACGGCGAGCGAGATCGACGACGACGTGAGAGCTATCCAGGCGATAGCTTCTAAGCGCCATACGAACCGCCTTGTAGGTACCCGAAATCAAGAAGCCATCCCGCTCGACTTTCGTACAGTTTCAGCGGTCTTCACAAAAGACAAATCCGTGTATGCGCGCACACCCAGTGGAGATTGGCGAGTAAAAGCAAGGCTTTACGAGGTGGAAAACCTCCTTCCGCACGATCAATTCGTGCGTATATCGCAGTCAGAAATAGTGAATATCTCCGCCATCGATCGGCTCGATTTGTCTATCTCAGCCACGATTTCCGTGCATCTCAAAGACGGCTCTCGCTTCTTTGTGGCACGCCGTCACCTCAAGAATTTTAAGACGGCGTTTGGCCTATAGATTCCCTAGACATAGCGCCTTCCTGGCGCCACGCATCCCCGCTACCCAGCAACACAAATAAGAAAACGAGGCAACTACCATGGCACGTACCATGACGACGAAACAGCTTATAGGGTTCACTATCACCGGAACCGCCATCGGGGTAACGATCGGCACCACTATCGAGCTCATTTTCTCCTACATCTTCTCCTACATCGCCGGAGCCGGTTACTCTCCGGGCGTGCCTGCTTTCCTAGAGCAGTTCCAAAACAGCAACAATGCCGTGCTGATCGAAAGAATGATATATGCCCTTTATGGCGTAGTGTGTGCATTCGCAGGAATCCTTTACAAGAACGAAACGCGCCCACTGGCGCTTACCTCGGCTATGCATTTTGGAATCATTTTGATCACTGGTTTAGCCGCTGGGGCATACCTGAAATGGTGGACTAGCGGAATCGAGCTCCTTGGTATTATCGGCACGATCGCCGTCGTTTATCTTCTGATATGGCTTGGCATCTTCCTTTCAACTCGAGCTGAGGTGAAACGTATCAATAATCAACTGTCGTGATGTACCTTGGCGGCATCTTTTCTCGACGCGGAGTCTGATACTGGCTTCGACGCTTCCATCTCCACCCATGCTCATTTGATACATTGACGAAAGGACGGCGCTGCACCCCATCATCAGCATGGGGTGCAGCGTATTGATCAGGAGTTCGTATTAGTAATCCAGCTTGCGTGAATGCTAGTTCGCGTCTGCCACAATTAGCGCATCAGCCACGATTAGTTCACGTTCGCCACAACAAGAGACGTCGGCTCGCCAGGCACATCTGCCGTGGCCGCAATTTCTTTCGTGAAGAGATCAATCATATATACCTTGTCGACCGCCGGCTCGGACACCCACACAGTATTTGCAGCAGCATATTCGCCAGCTGCAACTGCTGGTGCGATACCGCTATGCCCTTCAGGTTTCTCCCACTGCCCAGTCACCTGCATTGTGTGTTCTAGGTTTCCGGTGGCGTCAAACACGTAGAGCTTGCCGTTTGTGCCAAGAGTGGCGACATGCCCGTCTGGCGCAATTGCGAGATTCGAGATACTTACCCCTTCATCTACACCAGCAATCACGGTGGAATCATCCTTGACGAAGACGAGTTTATCTCCAGCCTTGCCTACAAGCGTCGAGAAATCGGCATTTGCCACAAGCGCACCTACGCGCTCATCCCCCAACTCCGGCGTGGGTATGTTGACGCCTTCGCCGTCTTTGATCACAAGCACAGAGTCCGCACACCCGAACGCCGCATTGCCCCCGCGGGCAACTTCTCCATGCATACGCTTGCATGTATAAGTTTGTTCAACGTCCTTCGCTCCATGGCGAAGCTCAATCGTATCCGGAAGTGGTGTTTCCTTATCTGCCGTCGCCGTCACGAGGTAATGGTCGTCAGGCATGGGGATCACAACACCGTGGTGAGGAAGATTGGCCTCTACTTTGGGAAGATCATCCAGCTCGCCTTCGCGCACATTCTCTGAGGTGATGAGTGATGCTGCACCATCGTCGTCAGCAAAGACGGCGGTCATTTCTGCTCCAGCATTAGGCACCACATGTACGGGTTTCGCGCCTTTTACCACCTCTTCAAACAGAGCCGGTTCACCAGTGTAGTAATGGAAATGGTCTCCATGCCCCTGCTTCCAAGCGCCCGCATCGATAATGGAGGATTCATTATCATGCTGGCGATTTGCTACAACGTGGCGATCATCGTGCGCGAGCGTGAGAGACGGCCGCGACGGAAGCTCATAGGAGGCAACCTCGGCAAGGTTTTCATCGAAAATACTCACGCCTGATTCAGTGGCAACCGCCACACGCGGCATCGCCTTTGCCGTTTCGGTGCCTTGTGACGACGCGCCGTGGGCGTGGCCTTCATGACTGTGGTTGTGCTCGGTTTCTGTTTCTACGCCGCATGCCGCCAAAGCGAGTGCCACTACTGAGGCGGCTGCAGCAATCTTTGTTAGTTTCTTCAGTACCATGCGCACAACCTTACGTGATAATGAGATCGATTCTCAAGTTAGATAACCTCGTGTCCTGGTGCAGATACATCTTCCCCACTCACCCGCAGGAGAGCCATTACAGCGGCGATGACCGACAGACGTCCATAGTTGGCATTGCGCTGTGCCGGTTATTGAATTGCTCTTGCGATTGTTATCAAAACGTTACGATAGCCTTATCGAGCGATAAGCTCGCAAGGATACACAGTCACACTACCGATTTGTGTGATGGTGTTTTCGCGTTGGAGGAGGGATGACCTGTGCAGCAACAACCTGCTTCTAGGAAACGATACTTCTGGCTCTACGTCTTGGGGATAGTAGTCGCTGGAACTGCGAGTGGATTGTGGTTTTTGGCGCTTGGCACCCCATGGGAAAGAGCCTTCGCTGGAAATCCGATTCTCTGGTCCTCACTAGCATTAGCCTTCATTCTGACCCTGGTTCATACCACTCGAGGCCGTAGCAATAGCCCTCGCCGTTGACACTGTTCTCACTGTTGGTAATCCCGCCGCACTGCCTCGCGGCGGGATTACCTTATACAACAAATGAGTCTGCGACGAGTAGACGTAACCCGACGTCAGCAATCGCCCAGTACGCGATTATTCAGATATTCAGACCCTCCTGTAAGTACAGCATTGTTAGTGCCGCGTGGGCCGCTTCGTAGCCCTTATCCTCGTTGGAACCTAGCAGACCCGCTCGCTCCCGTGCCTGCTCTTCGGTTTCGCACGTCAATATCCCAAACCCAATCGGTTTCCCAGTCGCTAGTGTCACGCGATTTACGCCGTCAGTAGCAGCCTCACACACGTAATCGAAGTGCGGAGTCTCACCTCGGATAACCACACCTAGCGCTATTGCCGCATCTGCTCCAGCATCCAATGCCCATCGGCACGCCAGCGGAATCTCAAATGAACCCGGCACACGCATCAGTTCTGTCTGAACACCAGCGGACGCACATGCACGCTGCGCACCGGCGATCAGCCCATCCATAATCTCGGAATACCAACTGCTCGCTACAATCGCGATACGTTTCGCAGCTCCATTCGTCACTGTTATTGGGCTTGCCGCAGGTTGCCCTCCAATTGCCATTACTGCTCCTATCAATCGATGCTGTTATTACCACTGGTTGCTGAACTGATATCGATAGATCCCCAATGCACGCCCGAAAGCGCACTGCTCGTGTAAGCCTTGCCCGGCGGGGTATACGACGAGCCCTGCCTAGCAAGAAATTCTGTTCGTGCGGCATCTGCATGCGATTGAATCTACTAGGGAAGATCCGCCAAGAGGTGCCCGAGCTTCTGCTTTGTGCGCAAATATTCCACGTTTTCTGCAGTAACACCTACCTGCAACGGCACCATCTCTGTAACCGTTACAAGATTCGGATCAAGACGGCGCTTTTGCGGATTGTTGGTGAGCAGGCGAACGTGATGGAACCCCAAGTCGGCCAGTATTTCCGCCGCCGCGTGATACTCGCGCATATCGATCGGCCAGCCCAACTCAATATTGGCCTGAGCCGTATCCAAGCCCTCATCTTGAAGCTGATAGGCGCGAATCTTCTCCGCGAGGCCAATTCCTCGCCCCTCATGGCCACGCATGTAGATAACCGCCCCACCCTGCCTGCTAATCATTTCTAGAGCGGTTTGCAGCTGCGGGCCACAGTCGCACCGTAGCGATCCAAACGCCTCCCCCGTCAGGCACTCTGAATGCACCCTCACGAGCGGATCTACACCGGCCTGAGATTCAGTTTCCGAAATAAGCGCCAGATGGTCTATGCCGGTGTTTGCCTCTCGATAACACCGCACCTGGAATCGCCCATAATCTGTGGGCAGCTCAGCCTGGGCAATCAGTTCAAGCCCGCTACCCGCCGCTTCTTCTCTGAAGGCTTGCGTTTTCTCTGGCTGTGCTTGCGAACGTTCGCCTGCAACACCGCGTGCGTCTTCGGCGATACTGCGTGACGGCGCCAAGCCGTCCAAACGCGCGGAGGTTCGAGAACCGTCATCTAGCTCTAGTTCCGCGAAGGAATCGTTATCGTGCTCTTTCCTCCACTGCGCGAGGTCGTCAACCGTAATCAGCACGAGACCCTCCTGCTCAGCAAAAGACGCGGCCTGCTCATAGCGCATCATGGTACCGTCGTCATTAACAAGCTCAGCAAGCGCCCCTACTTGCGTCAACCCAGCAAGGCGGCACATATCCACTGCCGTTTCAGTGTGCCCACCCCGAACGAGCACTCCCCCTGGCCGCGCCACCAGCGGCACCATATGCCCTGGGCGGATGAGATCGCTCGCCCCACAGGAAGGATCAGCAAGCACCCGGAGCGTGCGGGCACGATCGGCCGCTGAGATTCCGGTAGTCACTCTGGAAGCGGCGTCACACGTCACCATATAATTCGTGCGGCGCGGATCCTGATTGTCGGCAACCATTGGAGGCAGCTTCAACTCCGTGGCACGTGTGGACGTCATGGCAGCGCAGATATAGCCGGAGGTGTGCCTGATCATCCACGCCAACACGCGCCCATCCACATGTTGTGCCGCAGCAATGGCATCTACCTCGTTTTCTCGCTGCCGACTATCTGCCACGAGGATTGGCTTGCCCTCTCGTAAAGCCTGGCAGGCACTGCGCAATAGCGACTCAAAATCGTGGTTCATTTTGCTTCTCTCATTCGTGAACTTTGGGCACCTAATGCGATACTCCCGCTTTCTACCAGTTGAGCCGTGAGCTCGGGCAACACCTGAATTAGGGTCTGGCGCAGCGTCTTTACATATATATCCGCTTCCACATTTACTGCACGCCCAGCTTCCCACTCGCCTGCGATTGTGCGTTGCAGAGTCTCTGGAATAAGTGAAACAGTTATCGAATCTGCGCCGCGCTTACTGATTGTGAGCGAAATACCGTCGAGCGCCACTGAACCTTTTCGCACACAGTTCGCCACGATGTCTGGTGGCAACGCGAGCGTTACATCGGCAGTATTACCGCGCCGCACCACCTCGCGAATCCACCCAACGCCGTCTACATGCCCTTGCACGTTGTGCCCACCGAGGTGGTCACCCAGTGCCAAAGCCCTTTCGAGATTGACGTTATCCCCTACTTCCAGCGCGCCCAGGGTGGTGAGCCGTAGCGTTTCAGACATCATTTCAGCAGTGAACGAGCCTTTGCCTGGATCAACCACCGTGAGGCAGACGCCATTGACGGCTATCGACTCTCCCGCCTGGGTGTCGTAGCCGCACGCCAGGGCGATTTTCGTGACGTCATCGTAATGGGTGACGCCGGTAATCTCACCGATCTGCTGTACTATTCCCGTAAACATTCACTCTCCCTTATTCTGATTGCTTCACTAACGTTTTGGCCGCCAATACCGTTGCCGACTACCAATAGCCTCCCGACTGGCTATGGGGAGCCCCGGCTCGCTCGCACGCGTTGATGGATCGGTCAGCCGTGCCCGCGCGGCTCTTTTCTGCCGTCCCCAGTTGCGCCACAGGAATCGCTCAGCAGACCAGTCAGAACGCGGGTAGTGTTGAGCAAACCCACCGGGCGCTGCGAGTGCCACAGTAGCTGTGTCAATGAATCTTTCTGGCCCCGAGAATCAGCGCAAAGCTGGCCATATTGAACTCTTTGAGGGCGGTAACTATCGGCAAGAGTCTGCACAGGCAGCGGAATGGAGCTGTTTCCCTGCCCGATAATGATCGGGGCGCTGATAATGAGGTGCTCGTCGGTCAGGCCGGCACCGAGAGCGGCGGCGACAAGCCGAGGCCCTCCTTCTATCAACACAACCCGAGCATGTGCGTCAAAGAGGTGTTGTAGCAGGCCTTCCAGATCGTGGCTCTTCCAATGCAAGGCGTCACGGTATTCTTCTGGCCACGGGTTCTCCCGCTCTCCGGCAATTACTCGCAACGGCTGATGACTGCCAGCACCTTGCGAAGCATCGAATGGCAAGGCTAGGTTCGAGGCAGCGCCGTCACAGGAAGGCCGCGCAGCGAGAGAAGGGTGATCGGCAAGCAGCGTACCCGTGCCAATAATCACCGCATCACTCAAGGCTCGTATGCGGTGGCCTAGCTCGCGAGCCACCTGAGAGGTGATCCATTTGCTCGTACCGTCTATCGCCGCAACATAACCATCGAGACTTTGCGCCGTCTTTGCGATCACCCACGGCCTACCTCGGCGCATTGCCGTGAACCATATCTCGTTAAAATCGTGTACTGCTTGCAGTGTTGCGGTGCCGATTGAAGCCTCTTGTGTGCTGAGCACCTCTACCCCAGCACGCCGAAGCGTTTCAGCACCTCCGGCTGCGCTGGGGTTAATGTCGGCGTCTGCATAGATCACTCGCTGCACTCCAGCATCGATAAGTGCTTGAGCGCAGGGTGGTGTGACGCCGGTGTGGTTGCACGGTTCAAGCGTCACCACGGCTGTGTGGAGCCTTGCGCGCACCTGCGGATCTTGCTGGCTGAGCTCAGCAAGCGCTGCAGCTTCTGCATGTGCGGTGCCACGGCCACGATGGTATCCCTCGGCAAGAAGTAGGCCAGCGTCGTCTAGTAGCACACAACCTACGCGCGGGTTACCTCCGTAAGGAACCCCGCAAGCGGCAAGATCCAGAGCACGCTGCAGCGCAGCGTCTAAACTCAACCGCACACTATCAGAAGTCATATCGCCGTTGATGGCTAGCACCCCACACAAGAATAGAGCCCAAACCGGGGCTGAGGGTGCCGACGAATTCCCGCAACAATGCGGGTAAGCCAGCCGACGTATCTCCTCCCATCCGGACTTTAACCGTCGGTTTCGGAATTTCACCGAATCAACCGCATAACCACGATTTGTGGTTGTGCGGGTCGCGGACTGTGACCGCCGGCTCGGAATTTCACCGACCCCGGAATACGTACACCATCACTATAGCTCGCTAGCAATTCCTCCCGCAGTGGTTTTTCTAATGTGATACTGCTCCGCAGATCCTCAAGCCGTATGGGGCACCACATCCGTCACTGCTAGATTTCCCCAGTGCGGCAGCATTTATCCACGCAGTGTTGAGTTGCATGCGTGGCGTCCAGTGTCAGGAAGATGGAGAGCGTGCCGATGGCAGAAATCAGAAGAGGCTGTTCTGCGCATGAATACCAACAGGTTTCGATGCGCAGAACAACTAAATCGTTTTGCAGAAGATCGTCAAAACACCCTCTAAATCGTCCACAAAACTCTCCCTAAAACGTCACCAAAACTCGCCCTAAACTATCTACAAAACTCCCCCCTAGGCGTGTAGAAGCTCCGCTGCGATTGCCTCGAAATCTGGGGATTCAAAAACGAAACCAGAGTCGTGGAGTTTCTCAGGGATACAACGCTGTGAACTCAACGCCACAGCTGAAGCCTCACCGAGCACGGCACGAATAGCACATTCAGGCACCGCCGCGACCGCCGGCTTGTGAAGATGAGCTGCGAATATACGCGTGAAATCGCGGTTGCGGATCGGTTCGGAAGCCACCATGTTTACAGGGCCAGAGATTTCGTGATCGATGATATGCGCCACCGCGCGTACGTAGTCGCGAATCGTAATAGTGGGCATCCACTGTGCGCCTGAGCCGAGCCGCCCTCCAAGGCCGGCCTTGAATACTGTGGCAAGTAACGGATACATACCGCCGTCTTCCCCAAATACAAGGCCCGTGCGTAACGCCGTGTGCGCTACTCCGTAGGCGGTTACCCGTTCGCCCTCAGCTTCCCACCGCCCACAAAGTTTGGCGAGGAAATCAGAACCTGGCGCGGCGTCTTCTGTAAGCAGCTCATCGGAGCGCGAGCCGTAATACCCCACGGCCGATCCAGTGATAAGACGCCGCGGACGTTCAGCCTCTGGCAGCTTAGCGATTGCCTGCACCACGGTTCGCACCGGATCGAGACGAGAAGCGATGAGCCTGCGTTTGTAGGTGTTGGTCCACCGTCTACCGATAATCGGAGCACCGTTGAGCACAATCACGGCATCACAATCGGCGATAACGCTCGGATCGAGTACACCTTCGTTGGGATTCCATGGAGCGCGCACAGGGCTCAAATCGCGAAATACCGGGTTCGAGCGATCCCCAGGCGTCATACGCACGAGGTTTACAACAGTATCGGCTCCGCCTTTGTCATCCTGTAAGTCGCGAAGGTGCTCGCTCAACGCACTTCCAATAAACCCAGACGCCCCCGCAATTACTGCCTTCATCGAAACCTACCCTTAGTACTTCACTGCCACATACACAACGATTCTCTTTTCAGTCTAGCTCGTTGGAGTGTATGCGGTACATGAGAGACGGCGGTGGATGGGTGGCAAACAGAGTTCGATGAAGAACTCGTGAACCCGGGGAGTGCAGCCTCGGCTGGGGTGCGAGCTAGCTTGACGCTCAAGGCCGCATATCGAGGGCTTGTTATGTGACCTTAACGAAATAGTACTAGCCCCTGCGCTTTTGGGTGAGCAAATCGAACGAAACCGCGAGTAACACCACGAGACCTTTAATTGCTTGCTGCCAAGCAGAATCGACAGACAGAATAGATAGACCCATATTGATTACGCCCATCACGAGCAAGCCAATAAGAACGCGAACTACACTTTCTTTTTCGAAGTGCAATATCGGCAACTGCGATCACGGTGGGCACCAACACAAATTCTTGCAGACGTGCATTCCCAAAACTCCGCGCTCCTTGGCGCGTGCTACGCTACCTTGGCACGGTTCATTCATGCACCTGCTGATTGGATGTGAGGAGATGGAAAAATAAGGTGAGCGACACACAGGCGAGACGACGAAATGCAAAGCCACAGGGAACGAGCCAACCCAACCCGCCAGCCGAGTTCCATCTGTCGAAGGCGAATAAGCGCATTTTCATTGCGTTGCTGCTTGGCATGTTTTCGGCGGCGATGAACCAAACAATAGTTGGCCCTGCGATGCCGCGTATTATTGCTGAGCTCGGCGGCATGGCCTACTATTCGTGGGTTGCCACCACGGCGCTGCTCTCCTCGGCACTCGTCACTCCTATTGTGGGCAAGCTTTCCGATATGTATGGCCGGCGCAAGTTCTATATCGCCGGATTAATCACCTTCATTGCTGGCGCTGCTATTTCGGGTGCAGCACAAAGCTTCGCGTGGTTGATTGTTGGCCGCGCAGTAACTGGTGCCGCGATGGGCACCCTGATGCCTCTATCACAAACGATCATTGGAGATATCATTCCTCCGCGTCAGCGCGGCAAATACCAAGGCTATATGGGTGCCGTATTCGGCGTAGCTACAGTTGCCGGCCCAATCATCGGTGGCGCCATCACTGATGCGTTCGGTTGGCGCTGGCTTTTCTATTGCGCACTGCCGTTGTGTGCGGCGGCGCTTGTGATGATCGTGAAGAGCCTCCACCTTGAGTTCACCCCCACGCGTGCGCGGGTAGACGTACTTGGCATGGCATTGCTCTCCATCGCTCTTATGGCCGTGCTCCTCGCAAGCTCCTGGGGTGGCACAACGTACGCATGGAACTCCGGAGTGATCATCGGGCTGTTTATCACCGGCACAATCGCCACCGCCCTGTTCATTCTCCAAGAGCGCCGCGCAGAGGCGCCGGTAGTGCCCCTTCACTTGTTCAAGAACTCGATCTTCACGTTATCCACTACGGCGTCTCTCGTATTGGCGATGGTGATGTTTGGTTCGCTCACGTATTTGCCGATTTTCGCCCAAGGGGTGCTCGGCGTTTCAGCCACCATCTCCGGCATTATCCTTATGCCGATGAGCGTAGTGCAGATCGTGGTTGGAATCGTGATCGGGCGCCTCATAACGCGCACCGGCCACTATAAAGAATTCATGAGCGTAGGTATCGTGATAATGGCCATCGGCCAAGGGATGCTGCTCTTTATGGATACGCACACCGCCCCGGGCTATATAGCTGTGGCAATGGTGGTGTTTGGTTTCGGGCTTGGCATGGCGATTCAGCAATACATGCTCGTGGTACAAAATGCCGTACCTACGAAAGATCTCGGGGTAGCTACCGCAGCCACTCAGTTTTTCCGCAACATCGGCTCCACCGTGGGTATTTCGATCTTTGGCACTGTGATGAACACCGGCCTTGCCGAACGCATCAGCTACTACATGCCCAAAGGCATGGTCGTGCCCACGAGCGGCCTCAACGCCGGCTCGGTACTCGACGCCAACGTAGCGCACACCATTCCACCGATCGTTGCTAATGCGGTGCGTCTGGGACTATCGGATCGCTTGCACTGGGTGTTCCTTGCCGGAATTCCGCTGATCGTGATCGTGCTCGTACTCACTGTACCGATCAAACCGATTCCTCTCCGCCAAACGCTCGAGTCCCAAGAAGAAGCTCAGCGCGAGTATTTCGCCACAATGGGCCAGACCGATTCGCGTTACGCCCAAGAGCAGCTTGCTGCGTGGCGTACCGCTCGGCAAGATGAGCAGGTGCTCGGCGTGCAATTCGAAATGCTGGCACGTACCGCCGCACGTAGCGAGCATCCTTTGCTTGATCGCGCCGTCACGAATCTTGGAGACGGCGATTTCACCCGCGGCCTTCGTCTTCTTGAGCGTACCGCCGAGATGTTTACAACGAATGACGCCGAACGAGTCGCGAGCCTGGAGAAGTACGCTGCGGAGGTGGGTACCCGAGCTGATGCCACGGAAGGTCTCGTCAATCTTGATATTCGCCGCGATGCCACCGCAACTTTACGCCTACTTGATGCTGCCGAGAGTGAGCAACGTGGCGGCGATCAACGTGGCCAGGAGCATAGAAGCAGTGGGGATACGCCGTCTAGCACTCCACATTTCGGCACCGTTGACTCACCCGCCGCAGCCAGCGCCACTACCACCACTAGCGTCGGCAGGGGCAAGGACACAGCACCCAATGGCGTCATCGATGATGAACCTACCGTAGCTGAGCGATACGAATCGGTAAATATCGAGAAGCTGAAAAACGTGAGTTCTGAGCTCACTACCTTACTGCTTATCGACTTGGCGCGAATCTACCGTTCGTGACGCCTCCCTATGAAGGCCTCCCACGCGCGTGCGTCCACCCCAAGCATCCATACGCACTGTGGGATGCGAGATTTCGCCTAGAGCACCCGTGCTAGGCTGTAATCATGCCTATACACGCAGCAAAAGCTTTGAAGAAAATCGGCGCCGCTTTGGCAGGCGCAGCCATGGTACTGAGTCTCGCTTCATGTTCCGGCGATGCTGACGGCACATCCGCCGGCCCAAAAGCACAGGGCGATAAGTTCACCGTGGGTTTCGATGCAAACTTCCCTCCCTATGGTTATAAAGACGGCGATGACTACGTCGGCTTCGATCTTGACCTCGCTGCCGAGGTGGCACAGCGCCAGGGCTGGGAGCTTGTGAAGCAACCGATCGACTGGGATTCGAAGGATATGGAGCTCAACTCCGGTACCGTAGATGCCCTATGGAACGGCTTCACGATCAATGGCCGCGAGGATGATTACACGTGGTCTGCACCGTATGTAGATAACTCGATCGTATTCGTTACTGCGGCTGATGCGGGTATCGATACACAGGCTGATCTTGCGGGTAAAGTCGTGCTCGTGCAGGCAGATTCTTCTGGTTTGGCAGCGCTTGAAGCAGATGAATCGAAAGAGCTTGTTGATAGCTTCGCGGAACTCACCCAAGTGCCAGACTATAACAATGCGTTTATGACTCTCGAATCAGGCGCGGCCGATGCGATCGCCGTAGATGTAGGCGTGGCACGCTACCAACTCGAGCAACGCGGGGAAGGCAAATTCACAATTATGGAGCCGCCATTCCACACCGAACAGTATGGCATCGGCTTCAAGAAAGGCAACGAGGCTCTGCGTGACCAGGTAGAAGAGAGCCTCGCGGCGATGAAAGAAGATGGCACGTTCATGAAGCTTGCCGAGAAGTATGGTCTGGAAGACGCCGTCATCACGGACTAACCAGCTCGGCTTAGGCCTGTGAATCACGTATGCGCATACATGCCGCACTTCCAGCTACCAAGCTCACCACTATAGAGAAGCACATATCGTATGGATTACACCTTTTTGATCGATTTAGCACTGGGTATGGTGCAGTCCGTGGTGATTTTTGCGCTTACCCTGCTCCTGTCCATGCCGCTTGGGCTCCTTGTATATGCAGGGCGCGTTTCGCGGATTAAACCAGTTGCCTGGCTTGTGCAATTCTATATTTCGGTAATGCGCGGCACGCCGCTGCTGCTGCAGCTGATGGTTGTGTATTTCGGCCCCTACTATATTTTCGGCATTCAAATCTCTTCGGGCTATCGTTTTTGGGCTGTGATTATTGCTTTCGCGATCAACTACGCCGCATATTTTGCCGAGATTTACCGCGGCGGATTCCAAGCGATTCCTAGCGGGCAGTCCGAGGCGGCATTCGTACTCGGATATTCACCGGCGCGCACGTTCTACAGCATTAAGCTTCCGCAAATGTTCCGCACGGTTCTGCCTTCTATTACGAACGAGGTGATTACGCTCGTCAAAGATACCTCGCTCGCGTTCGGTATTGCCTATGCGGAAATGTTCACGGTTGCGAAGGAAATCGCCTCTGCGGAAGCTTCGATGGCTCCGTTCGTTGCGGCTGGCGTGTTCTACTGGGTGTTCAACCTAGTGGTGGCTGTGGTGATGCAGACGATCGAGAAACGCACGAGCGTCTACGAGATTCGATAAAAGAAGATGGGCAGGCCTATGGACGCATTGACGATCACCAATATCGAAAAGAGCTTCGGCTCCAACCGTGTACTTAAAGGAGTGTCGCTCACGGTGGCCGAGGGTGAGGTGCTTGCAATTCTCGGGCCGTCTGGTTCAGGTAAATCTACGTTGCTTCGCTGCGCCACTTTCCTTGAGCAAATGGATTCGGGCGAAATCCATTATTTCGGCGAGCAAGCCCTCGCAATGAAAGACGGCGTGAAAACCTCCAGTGGCGACGAAAAGCGTTTTCGCCACGATTTCGGCCTCGTTTTCCAGGATTTCAATTTGTTTCCGCATTGGACTGTGCTCCGCAACATTACCGATGCGCCAATGAAGGTGCAAAAACGCGATGCGAACGCCGTCAAAGAAGAAGCGCAGGCGCTTCTCGAACGTATGAATCTTGGAGATAAAGGCAGCGCCCACCCTTCGGAGCTTTCCGGTGGGCAACAGCAGCGTGTAGCTATAGCACGCGCTTTAGCTTTGAAACCTCGAATGTTGTTTTTCGATGAGCCAACGTCTGCATTGGATCCTGAACTCACGGGTGAGATTCTGAGCATTATTCGCTCTCTCGCCGCCGAGAATATGACGATGGTGATCGTGACCCACGAAATGGACTTCGCCGCAGAAGTAGCTGATCGCGCGGTGTTTATGGACGGCGGGATCGTACTCGAATCTGGCCCTGCACGCGAGCTTATCTACAACCCCACCCAAGCCCGGACCCAACAGTTTTTGACGAAACTCAAAGCGGCAAACTAGCTCGACGCCGCGAGCCAGAGCTGCTGAGGCTTCAATGGCGCACGCCGCCCGCAGGCACCCGGCGCCGTTCCAATGTATCCGCAGGCCTCGAAGATTGTGTTGTTCGTGTTCGGCATCCTAGCGTTCACGATAGGCATCTACCTCGTTGCTCAAGGGCGTGAGATACTTAGACGTGACGTATCGTGGCGGAAGTAGGGCACACAATACCCTGCTACTGAGGTAACTTCCTGAAGTATGGCTAGCTGAACCGGCTCTATCCAATAGACGTGACACGATGCGAGGGCTCGCCTAGCGATAATGAATCACCGCTAGGCGAGCCGGTTCGAATGCCTAATTGCCTCGCTTAGTCATTCTTTCGTTGCATCGAAGTGACGACGCCGCGCTCGATCGGAATCGTGAGCGCCACCGAACCCAGCATGATCACTACCGAAACACCCACCATCGCTGACAGCAGTAGCATATTGTCGCGAATGACACCGCCTGCCTGCACTGCGGCAGTCACGACACCTGGAAGGCCTCCCACCACAACGCACGCCACAAGCGTCGTAACGAACGGATACATCACCTGCTTGAAGCGCGTGCGCGAGAACGTACCCGCCGGGGCACCGATCTGCGCCAACGTATGCGTCTCGTTCGCCCGATCGAATACATCAGATGCCTGCTGGATGAGCGTTCCCACTGCCGCGAGCACAATCGTGAACGCAAAAGCGATCATCACGCCTTTAGTAATATCACCCGTGATGATCTCGGACGACAACGCCCCTGGATCAACCTTGCCACTGTAACCTGTAGAATCCACACTCGTAATCGTGATCGTAGTCGTGGCCAGAGTCGTGGTAGCTGAAGCAACGAAACACATCAGCGCAGCCGAACCTACGTTACGCCACGCCGCACGCGGATCGTCCACAATCCGCCTCGCCGCAACCAAGGTAGACGCCGAACCCGAAGGCAAACCGAAGCGCGCCGTCGTCTGCACGAAGAACGGCCCCGCCACCGCAGTGAACGCCATAAGAATCATCATCCCCATGGCTATCGAGACAATCGTGGCCGTCAACGACGGATCAATCCCAAAGAACGCCTCGATCTGCAAGCGGAACTGGAAGGCAGCAATCACCCCCGCAGCCACAATCGCAAGTGCAATCACACGCCACACGCGCACCGAATGCGCCGAATCACGGCGAGCCACACCAAGCGGAGAAATCGAGACCCTTACGAGCCCAGCAATCGTAGAAATAGCAGCTAAAATGCCTAATACGGCCGCCACGGCAAGAATCCCCCACCACGGCAGCAGCATCTCACCCATGGCAATCTGCTGGGTCTGGAAACTGAGCTGATGCCATGCAGGAAGCGATGCACCATACACAGCAAAACCGATCACAAACCCTATCGCATACTGCAGAAGAGTTTCGAGCACACTCATCACATACACTTGTCCAGAGGTCACTCCCACAAGCCTGAGCGATGCCAGACGCCGCGAACGCCCCTGCGCCCCGAGCCGCGCCGCACTCATCCCCATAGAGACGAGCGGCACCACAAGAAATGCGAGAGCCACAAAGGCAAGGATCACATAGATCCAGGCCACGCCGTCATTCAAGCCACGGAGATCAGCAATTGCCACCCCACTCAATTCACTCATATAGCGATCGAGTGTGTGCTCGATACTGCCCAAGCGTGAAACGAACATCCACACCCCTCCGAGCGTGGTGAGGGTAAGCCAGCTCGATACAGCGAACGCAATCACTGCAAAAGAATCGAGGAGTGCTTCGCCTTTGCGGAAACCCAAGCGAGCCTTCGTAAGATACCATGCGAGGCTGACACTATTCATCGGGCCACCTCGCTCGTTGGGCGATCGGTATGTACGAGGCCATCACGGATCTCGACGAGGCGATCACACCATGCCGCCACTTTAATATCGTGCGTGATAAGCACCAGCGTAGAGCCATTCATCCGAGTGACGGCGGTGAGCACCTGCATCACTTCGTGCCCAGTGGCCTGATCGAGTGCGCCAGTTGGCTCATCGGCAAAGACGACCGATGGGCTGGTTGCGAGCGCACGTGCAATCGCAACGCGCTGGGCTTGCCCGCCAGACATTTGCCCTGGGCGTTTACGCGCTTGATCGCCTACCCCCATGCGATCGAGCCATTGATGGGCGGCGCTGTTTGCCTCTGATCGGTTTACACCATTGAGCAAGAGAGGAAGGGCGACGTTTTCGCGAGCGGTGAGCTCTGGCACAAGTTGGCCGTCCTGGAATACGAAACCGAAACGCGTGCGACGCAATGTGGAGCGTTCGGAATCTCGCATGGCGGAAATTTCTTTGCCCTCACATATCACATCGCCTGCTGTAGGGCGCATGATCCCTGAAAGAATATGCAGTAGCGTGGATTTGCCTGAACCAGAAGGCCCCATGATCGCCACCTGCTCACCGCGCCCGATCGAAAGATCTACCCCACGAAGAGCGTGTACCATAGCGAAGTCTTTCGTGACGCCGCGCGCTATGAGCTGTGAGACGCGCGGCTCAGCGGTTCGCGCCGTGGCAGCAGCACAGTGCGCTGCGAACGGTTCGTTATCTATTGCATTGTTATCTGTGTTTTCGTTCATGGTGCTATTCAAACGGAATTATGCGGCATAATCGATGGTGCTAGCTGCCGTCTTTGAGGTAGAGCTAGCTCTACCCTACATTGTGGACGGAGCATCAGGTTCGTGGGATATGTGTGGCGTGCTCACGTTCTTCTTCCCACGCCCCGCATCTCGAGCACGCAGATGCCCAAAGACTTGCGCAGCAACCACCGCATCGTGGATCGCCAAGCTTTGCACCGATTCACACCTTATTGCCGGCCGCCCTTACACTACGCCCGTGGCTGTGAGGTAGGCGAGTACCGCACGCACACGGCGGTTTTCTTCCCCTGGCGGCAGGTTGAGTTTGGTAAATATATTCGCCACATGTTTCGATACTGCAGCCCTAGAAAGATACAGACGCTCACCAATCTGAGTATTGGATTCGCCTTGTGCCATGAGTTCGAGCACTTCACGTTCACGTGGGGTGAGATTCTCAAGCACGCCACGGTTGCCTCGCACAAGGCCAGAGGCCACTTCCGGATCCACCACGATCCCACCGGCGGCTACGATCGTCAGCGAACGCACAAAATCTGCCACTTTCGCCACTCGATCCTTCAGCAAATAGCCAAGGCCCCCTTGGGCGCCTGTCTGAACACTTCCTGTAGCACCCATCCAGCTACCTACCGCTCCATGGGCTGTGCTAGAAGCACTGTGGCTAGGATCAAACAGCATATTCGCATACGCAGGTGCCACATACTGCGAAAGAATCATCACGCCGAGATCAGGATGGGCTTTGCGTAGCTCTACCGCAGCACGCACGCCGTCATCCGTCATCATAGGAGGCATGCGCACATCGGTAACGAGCACGTCTATTGCCTCGCCGGCCTCGTAGAGCGCATGTACTTTCGTCACCAGCTCGCGAGCATCATGTGCTTGGTCTACAATTTCGTGGCCAGTGCGCTCGAGAATACCGACGAGCCCCTCGCGAATAAGCGCAGCGTCGTCTGCAAGAAAGATCTTCACGCTATTATCCTAAACCTTGTTCACGCAGAGCCTGCCACACTAAAGTTGTAGCTTGCAGCTTGTATTATCACGCGGGTTGTTTCTGCCCGGTATTAGCGATTGCTACCTGCAATCCCCGATTCTCCTTCCATAAGCAGCAGAGGAATCGTTGCACTCACATGTGTAGGCCCACCCATCGGAGAATTTACTTCCAGACTCCCACCGAATGCAGCGAGCCGTTCACGCAACCCATCTAAGCCGCGTCCGGGCACGATACGCACGCCGCCACCACCGTCGTCTGTGATCGAAACGTGAAGATCCTGATCGGCGGCAAGCATTACCGTTGCGGTGGCTGCAGGGGCATATTTGGCCACATTCGTCAGCGCTTCAGCCACCACGAAATACGCCGTGGCCATTACTCCCTCGGGCATCTGCGGCAAAGCATAAGGAACCACTACTCGCGTATTCACAGGCGATAACTCAGCCGCCGAACGTACCGCCTGCTCAAGGCCGAGGTCTGAGAGTACTTTCGGGTGGATATTGTTTACAGCCGCCCGAAGCGAGCGCAAACCCTGCTCGCCTGCTTGCGCTGCCGCGTTCAAGATCGCGGGCAAATCCTGCAACGATTCAGGTAGTTCCCCCTGATTCATATTTACAAGGAGCTGGGCCTCACCGATTGCCATATTCGACGCTACAAGATACTGCTGTGCACCGTCGTGGAGGTCGCGTTCGATGCGGCGGCGTTCAATCTCGAACGCGGTAACGATCTTTCGCCTCGAGCTGCGCAACTGGCGCACCTCCTCGGCAGCCGAGTCAGTCCTGCGCCAGCGGCTAATACTGCGCCCACGCCAGCCACTAGGCTCGCGCTGGCCACTGGACTCGCGCTGGCCACTAGGCTCACTCCATCCGTGCCGCTTGTTCCCCGGGCGGCGCCTGCCAAACACCATACGTATATTGTACTTACTCGGGGCGGCGCGCTATATGCATGCGGATCGGCATTCAAAATCAAGAACGTTACTGGGGATATAGCAGCACGGTACACATCGAAAACATAGAGCCCACGCGAACGTCCGAAACGCACGCTGCCAAAACGCGGGGTGGAGCGCGAGCCGGAAAGATCAGTGTGCAAGAGAAACAAAGATCAACCTGCAAGGAAACTTTGGCATCGCTCAGGAACGACCCCACAAGCCGCACCAGCGCGCAAGGGCGCGGAGGTGTCGCCCAAATTACGCCACGATCTCGCACCTGTGGTATCGAGTTTTCGGCATTGTTGTTACGCTTGTTTTAGGTGCGTGTGAGCCACTGCCGCAGCCACATCAAAATCGATTCAGCGAGGATTCACGTGAGCTACAAAGAGGAATTCGTTTCAACCGATGCCGTTATTTCCGGGAAGGTTATCACCTTCGTTGTGCCATGCTATAACTCCGAACCATACATGAATCATTGCATCGATTCGATCATCGGAGCTGGCCGCGATATTGAGATTATTATTGTAGACGACGGCTCCACAGATGGCACCGGCGCCAAGGCTGACACTTGGGCCGAGAAGTACCCCGATATTGTTCGGGTTATCCACCAGGAAAACACTGGCCATGGCGGGGCAATTATGGCGGGCTTGCAGGCTGCGAAAGGCCGCTATTTCAAAGTCGTAGACTCTGACGACTGGGTGAACCGCACCGCACGCGATCTGCTTCTTGCTCGTCTGCGTGCATTTATTAATTCTGGCACGATGGCCGATCTTGTGATTTGCAATTATGTGTATGAGCATGTGCATTCGGGAACCCAAAAGGTGATGCGTTTTCGTGGTGCAATTCCGATGAACCAGATGGTCACATGGGATCAGACGGGCACGTTCACCGTTGGGCAAAATATCTTGATGCATGCGGCCGTCTATCGCACGCAAGTTCTGCTGAACGCGCGTCTGACTTTGCCTGAACACACCAATTATGTGAATAACTATTTTGCATACCAGCCCTTGCCCTTCGTGAAGAGCCTGTACTATCTGCCAGTGAACTTCTATCGCTACTTCATTGGCCGGGAGGATCAATCCGTCAATGAGCAGATTATGCTCGGGCGTCTTGATCAGCAGATGAAGATCACGAAGATGATGGTGAAAGAGTACAGCCTGCCTGGCGATATTGAATCGAAGCATCTGGCTGATTATATGGAAAGTTTCCTCGCACTCAACGTTACTGTTTCTTCGATTTTTGCCGTGATTCGTGGAGACGCCGAAGCCCTCAAGATGCGTGATGAGCTATGGGCTGACATTCGTAGCCACAGCCCGAAGCTCGCCAAGCGTCTTATGCGTAACCCGCTTGTGCGTAGCGCGAATGTGAAGACGCGCGTCGGCCGCGCTGCCGCCATGCGTACCTACAAGCTCGCCCGCCTCCTGTATCGGTTTAACTAGGGCTACCTCTGCTTGGCTACGTTTCCACGCATTCCTGATGTGCACATACGCTGACATCATGTATATGCAAATGAAGGAAGTGTATGCCGATTGGCGGGAAGAACAGATTCGAAGGAATTACAGAGAGTAGTTGGAGACGATTCGCATCCGCCTCTGGGCTAGATGAAGGTCTCGTGCTTGACCTTGTTGATGCAGTGAAAGCACACGTGCTGGACGCAATGGCAGATGCAACAAGGAAATACATTTCCCATGCGAATCACCTTACGACGCCGGACATGGTAGATAACATTGTGCAACTATCGCGCATAGCCGGCGAGGTGATGGCTCAACAAATTGTTGCGTTGCGCGATACAGACCCTAAGCCCAAGGCCTAGCCTAAAAGCGACGCCGCTGGAGTTTTACGGCACTGCCACGAGGAAGATATAAGCAAAACCAACCACGAGATGCAGAGTACCTTGGATCCGCAAAGCTCTGCCTTGCACGATCGTCAAGATCGATAGTGCAGCAGTCAAAGCCAAGAACACAAGGTGCATAGGATCGAGGCCGAGCACAATCGGCGTCTCCGTGCCTACAGCGATAATCCCTACCACCGGAATTGTAAGGCCAATCGAAGCAATCGCAGAACCATAGCCCAGATTGAGCGCTATCTGCGTACGCCCAGCCCGTGCATTCTTGTATGCCGCGATAGTTTCAGGCATAAGCACGAGCATTGCGATCACGATACCCACAAAGGCCTCAGGCAAACCTGCAGTTGCCACTACTTCCTCGATGGGTTTCGAGAGTACTTTTGCCAAGCCAACCACGGATACTAGGCTCACAATCAGAAGTACGAGCGATATGATGGTTGTCCGGGTTGTGGGTGGGTCAGCATGCTTGTCTGGGGCAATTATTTCGCCACGTTTCGTGATCGGGAGGAAGAAGTCTCGATGCCGGCGCGTCTGCGCTACAACAAAGAGCACCCATATCAGCAGAGCGAGCACTGCAAAGAATAGGAGCTGGCTCGTGGTAAACACGCCCTCTGGGCTCGAAACCGTAACGCTAGGAAACACAAGCGTAGACACAGCCAGCAAAAGCACAGTGGAGAACGCAGTGCCCGAACCTTCCTTGTTGAAGTAAGCGAGTTTTCGCCCACCTGTAGCCGCAACAAGCGAAAGCCCAATGATCAGATTGGTAGTAATCATCGTCGCAGCAAATACCGTATCTCGCGCAAGGGTGGTGCCGCTTTCAGGGCTAGACATCATCAACATAATGATCATGCCCACTTCAATCACCGTGACGGCCACGGCAAGGATCACCGAACCGAACGGTTCACCGACTTTGTGTGCAACCACCTCCGCATGATGCACCGATGCTAGCACAGCACTTGCAAGCACGATTACCGTGATCACACCAAGCAACACTGGAATCTCGGTGTTCCACTCCACGACGAGCACCACAAACGCGATAATCGGAATTACATACGGCAAAAAATGAAAGATACTTTGAATGCTGAATCTGTTTGTGGTGGTTTCGGGCGCGCTCATAATTCCTTTCGGATCGATGGGTTCGCTATATTCTAGCTCACACCCACACCTGAGCGCTATGGCTCACAGCACTTACTCAGCACCCCTCGTGCACTACCCTGTTGAGCTGCCAACTTACAGCCAAGGGAGCAACCTATTCTTTTTACTAGGCCTTTCGGTTCTTTTTACTAGGCCTTTCGGCCGCGCTCGTATCCCTAAAGCATAGCAACTTGTGGATATATAAAAGTGGCGGGTACTCGGGTTCATACACCCGGACACCCGCCACCCTACGCGAAGCGACGACGCGAAAACGTGCGCTTTCTCAGCTAGGCGCGAATGCGAGACGAACGCACAGCCACGGCACCAATCAGCGTCAGCAGCGTAGCAAGAACAATAACTCCCGCTACAGCAGACCCTGAATTTGATAACTTGCCATCAATCTTCTCGGCAGAGCCACCATCACTACGCCCCGCGCCCTTAGCGTCGCCAGACGTATCGCCGTTACCTTTGCCCTCACTACCGGTGGAGCCATCATTGCTCGGTGTTGTTGGCTTATCAGCTTCACTCGGTTCGCTAGCACTAGTGCAGTTACCAGCAGCAATTGCTGGTACACTTCCATCCCAAGCTGCTACGAGAGTCATATCATCGCATAGGCCTTCGCCTTGGCAGGCCACAACAATCTGCTCTTGCTCAGCCACCAGCGGCAAATTCAAACGGGTGTATTCACCGGAATTCGTTGAAACACTCCCTTTTACGTTGCTAAGCGTCAGCGGATAATCCGCACGCCAACCGGCGAAGTTCTCCCACGCGAGTGTCACTTCAGAACTTTCCTTCGCTTTAGCCCATACTCCCAAGTCGTAGTTTTCCCCAGGAGCGACGTAGGTAAAGCGGTTGTATGCATCGCCTGTGAAGGGTTCCTGAGCCCAATCGGCATTCAAACGAGTGCCCGTGGCCGGAACGGGGGCAGCATACTTCCCCGTCACTGCGTCTTCAGAACGATCGATAGTGCCGTTTTCGGCAGCATTGGCTGGCGTCCCCTCAAGTACAATTGCTGGCTGCCACACCGTATTGGTCGGAGACTCAAAGGCGCCATCCACCATGAGATCATCTACGCCTTCTATGGAGACGTCGTCTATCAATCCAGTACCGCTAATACCGATGGTGAACGTGCTGGCATCAGCAGCAGTGCGGAATACGCCACTCACGCCGACCCACCCAGTACCATCAGCAATTGCTTTGCCGTCCTTATCCGTCTGCGGGGCGAGCGTCATACTAGCTCCGGAAGGCAGGGTAATACTCACCTGAGGTAATGCTGCACTTTCACCCGCTGGCTTTACAGCAGCCACAGCCCGATATGTGCGGTTAATAGCGGCTGACACCGTTTGCGTCACTGGTTCGCCATTCACACTGAGCGCCCTTGCACCTGAGCGCTGCCCATCAGTCACGGTTATGGCGTTCTTACTCCAAGCGGTGCTATCACACTGTTCAAAACCGCCGTCCGCTACAGTCACTTGCTGAGGAACCTTCGAGTATTGGAAAGCGCCCACATCTGGAGAGGTCACAGTTGGTACAGGGTTCCCAAGGAAATCCAACACTTCTTTCTCGCCGTGAGGATCTGCTACGGGATAGCCGTGTGCCAGCACTTCGTCACTGCGAATCTGCAGCTGAGCGAGTCCAGAGCCCGTGCCCAACCCGAGATTGGAGACCACCTGGTTGTCTGTGCCGTCAGTAGGCCACCCCTGAGCCGGTCCAGCAAAGATGTTGTTACGCCAAGTGAGGGTATTGTTGTCCACACCCGTCGTCGTATCCGAGACCACTGTGCCTTGCTGAGCGAGATAGAGGTTGTTCACCATGGCAACGTTATTCACCATGTAGTGCCCGTATCCAGCGATATTGACGTCGGTTGGCGGCAAGAGAATCGTGTTGTTGTAGAAATGCGAATCAGTAGAACCAGCCATAAAGACGGTG
>JALFZJ010000063.1 GCA_022783665.1 Arcanobacterium sp. | reverse complement strand
ACAACATGGTTGCAAAACCACAAGGGATAAAGCACATCATTGCTTTAGCTCTGGCGTTGGCTCTGACGTTCGTTTTCACAAGCGTATCGTTAGTGCACAGTGCGTTCGCAGCAGACGGCGATATGCCAACCGGCAACGGTTCGATCACCGTTCATAAGTACGAAAACTCGCCTGCCGCAACGCAGGCAGGTGACGGCACTGAGCTCAATCCTGGCCTGAGCAACACGCCGCTCGCTGGCGTGGAGTTCACGGTTGCTCCGGTGCAGGGTCTTAATCTCAACAGCAACGCCGATTGGGCCAAGGTTGAGGGACTGACCTATGACGGCCAGACCGTAAAGGATGCCCAGGGTGGCACCTACCAGCTAGGTGCGGGTACTGCGCAGACGACGGACGGCGAGGGCGTCACCGTTTTCGCGGGTCTCCCCGTGGGTGTTTACCTCGTGACGGAAACGAATACGGGTGACAACGCTATTACTAAGAAGGTAGCTCCATTCTTCGTCACCATCCCGTTCCCGAATGCTGACGGCGACTGGATCACCGACGTTCACGTCTACCCCAAGAACGACGTCAACACGCCTGGTACCAAGGAAGCAGACGATGCCAACCTTAAGAAGATTGGCGATGAGATTCCGTGGACTATTACCACCACCGCCACTGATGCTAAGCCAAGCCAGTATGGCGTGGTGGATCAGTTGCAGAGCTACCTCACTTATGTGGAAAACTCGGCTGCTGTGAAAATTGGCGAGACTGCTCTTGAGGCGGGCGACTTCCAGGTAGAACAAGGCACGAAAGGCACCACCAATCAGGTGAAATACGTGAAAATCACGCTCACCGATGCTGGCTTGGCCAAAGTGACTGCTGGCGCCACCGTGACGTTTACTCTGAAGACCACCATCACTGCACTGCCTGAGGGTGGCATCGTGAAGAACGCCGCTTGGCCAATCGATGGTGAGTATGATCCGTTCCAGGGCTACGACCCAGATGATCCAGACCCAGACGATCCGCCAATCGTTCCAACAGAGGATCCGAAATATGGTCAGTACCAGTTCACCAAAGTGGATGCGCAAACCCCAGCCAAGGCTCTTTCCGGTGCCAAGTTCGGCATCTACGCAGATGCTCAAGCAACGCAGCTTCTTGCTGAAGCAACCTCTGACGATCAGGGTGTAGTAAACTTCCCAGGTATCTACATCGGTAAGGGCGATAAAGCAACCCAGCGTACCGTGTATCTGAAGGAAATCGAAGCTCCTGCAGGTTTCGTTCTGAACGACCAGATAAAGGCAATCACGATTGTGCCTGGTACGCATGAACTGAACCCAGCCGAAAACGTCGTCAACACCCCACAGACCGGCCCGAACCTGCCTCTTACCGGTGCGCAGGGCAAGGTGCTCCTCACCATTGCTGGCCTCGCAGTGTTGGCTACGGCTGGTGGCATGGCCTTCGTGAACATGCGCCGCAAGAATGCCTGAGAGCATGGGGATGCCAGAAGGCGTAAGCCTTTGAAGCATTAATCGAGGCTAGCCATGCTCGCAACTTGTGAGGCTCTACAAAGTTGAACTCCCCGTAGCAAGGCGTGGAGCATGGTATTAGCCGAATCAGTATCGGTGGGTGCGTATCATTAGGTGCGCACCCACCGATACGTGTGAGCATCCACCATAGGTATGAAGATCACGTCAACTGTAGTATTCGCAGGAGCCACCGCCTCGCCAAGCTCGCTCAGTGCGCCTGCTGAACGCCACCGAATCTGAGCATTCGCAAATGCAGCGATCACTGGCGGCAGGGCAACGACCGAGCAATATGAATACGGCACCATACAAGCACCAAGCATAAAGGAACGAGCAGCATGAAAAGGATGATTAGTGCCTATCTCGTCAGCTTTTTGCTGCTGTTAGGCACTGGCCTTATGCTCTATCCGAGCGTAGCGAGCTGGAAATCCCAATGGGATCAATCCCAGCTCATCGATACATACGGCACCCGCGTAGATCGTGCACAGCCAGAAAAAACGAAGCAACTGGAGCACGCTCACCGCTACAATGAAGCATTATCGGCTGGAGCCGTGCTTGGAGTAAACGAACGGATTCCTTCCGGCACCGGCGAAGTTGAGTCCGTAGCAGGCAATATGGGCGTGCTTCCCTATGCAGAGCAGCTCACGCTCGGGGAAGATGGCCTCATGGCACGCATACGAATACCGAGCATCGATGTTGACCTACCCATCTATCACGGTTCCACGGATGATGTGCTTCTCAAAGGCGCAGGCCACCTCGAAGGTACCTCACTCCCCGTAGGCGGCACATCCACGCGCACGGTCATCACTGCACATCGAGGGCTCGCATCTGCCACGATGTTTACTAATCTCGACAAAGTAAAACGCGGCGATACCTTCACCATCGAAACCTTTGGTGAAACCCTCACCTATCGCGTCGAATCCATCAAGGTAGTAGAGCCAGATGAAAGCGAAGAAGTCCTCGTCGAAGAGGGAAGAGATCTCGCCACACTCATCACGTGTACGCCCCTCGGAATTAACTCTCACCGAATCCTTGTGACGGGTGAGCGAGTGCTTCCCACACCCGCCAAAGATCTAGCCAATGCGGGCAAAGCCTCAGAGCTTCCGCGTTTCCCAACATGGGCGATTATCATCGGCGTCGTCATCATTCTTGCCGTGCCCTATAGCGCATACGAAACGCGAGTATACGTAAAGTCGCGCCGCGAGAAGACCGCTACTGATGAGCTTCCGCCGTCTGAAGATCTGGCCATCCATACTGCTTAATCGTGTACTCGAGCTGATCACGCACAGGGTTACGCTTCTCGGCTAGAGCCACCTCTACATCGCGCATCATGCTTTCGAGCGTCGTCACTGAATATGTGAGGAGCTCTCCCACCATATACGTATTGGCGCTCGGCCCGCCCCCAACCTGCGCCTCCTCATCGCGCGTGCGCCCGCGGCCACGTAAATTCGGGAACTCTTCAGCTACTTGCTGATCCCAGAGCTCATGCTGGCTGGCGATAGTATTCACGAGATCAAAGGCATGCTCCGATATTGCCGGAAGCTGTGATTCTATCTGAGCGTATTCGTCTGGGTGCGTTACCGACATCATCCGTGCATACTTCTCCGTCATCAAGTTTCGGCCGCGTACTTTTGCGATAGAGACGTCGCGCTGGTAGCTTTCGAGGGTGTCATCGCTCCATGTGGAGAACTGTGCCGTGCGCATGATGGTGAAGGTCTCGTCCTGGCTTTGGCATGCTGCAGGGCCGCCTACGTTTTGCACGGCAGTGAACATTTCCCATTCATCTCGCACAATATCTTTGATCATCTGGGTGCGATCAGGTAGATCCGTCTGCGGATTCTCGCCGTGTTCGTGCATTAGTTCTTCCATGGGTTTACCTCCCGAATATCTGGTTCAATGATCTGTTCACGTAAAGTGCGTGCGTGATGTACAAGAAAACCGCTCGGCTCGCTTGAAAGCTGCTGGCGATGGAGCTCGGCGATGATCAGCGCACTGAGCTCTTCGATGGGCTCGGTGGCGATATCGGCTGTAGCGATATAGCTCAGTAGCTGGGAGGCCTGTGCGCCAAGAATATCGAGCTCGCGCAACCCACGATGAGCCCACTTATAAAAGGGCATATAGCGTCGATTAAGCACATAGATAGCAGCCATAGCGGAATCAATAAAAATGCTTTTCGCCAATTGAGCTGCCACAGTCTCCCCGCGCCTCATGCATCGAGGATAGTTGTATTGCCCTGCTTGGCCCATCTTCAATGCTGCGCTTTCGAGCAGCTTGAGCTGCACATCGCTCGGGTAATAGCTCAGCAGTGCCTCGCGGCGTTGCGTAAAGCGCCCCGGCGAATCGAAAAACACCTCGCCGTTTGTGGCTGCTGCAAGATTCTTTTGCGCAATGGCAAGCCATTCAGATTCGGTTCGCGGGGAAAACTCCAAGCCAGTGTAGCGGCGGTAAAAGCTCGGAATCTCTTCCACTGTGAGCGACGGCCCTGCCCCGATCCCTAGTGCGGCGCGAATCCGGTATTCTGCGCCCTCACCACCGATTCCCATGGGGATCCAGATCTTGATTCGCGTATCGGTATCGTGATCGAGCGAGATTTCGTCGTCAAAACCAAAGCAGTCGGAACCATCTCCCACGAGTCCTGCTGCAATATAGGGATACAAGTCTGGCACACGCTGCTCTAAAGCAGGTGCCAGATCGATCATCCACCACATCTTGGCACGCTCGATGCCCTTAATATAGTCCGTCATGCTGCCTACCCTTTGGCCTGGATTCCTTCGAGTTCAGATCGCGCTGCAGCTGCTCGCTCAGGCATTCCTAGGCGCTGATACACTGCGTCAAGATTGCGCAGTACGGCCACGAGATTGTCGCTACGAGGGCCAAACATTTCTCGGCAGCGTTGTGCCACCCACTCAAAACGCTCCAAGGCACCTTGGTAGTCTCCGCTCAACGCCTGCATCGACGCAAGGTTATGGATCTGCCCGAGGTAAAGATCGGAACTTTTCCCTACCGTCTTTTCATAGATTGCCGAAGCTTGCTCCATATAGGTGCGGGCTTCGTCGTAGCGCTTCATCTTCGCATATACACTCGCGAGATTATTGAGCGTAGTAGCTTGAGCTACCTCATTGCCAGCTTCGGATTGGAGACGCCGTAGCGCCTCTTCGTGGAGTTGGAGGGCTTCGCTCAGCATGTTTTGGTCTTGGAACAAAAGCCCGCGATTGTTCAGGCACGACACCGTGAGCACATGGTTTGGCCCGAGGGTATCGTTGTAGATTCCTTCCGCTTTCTGGTACCCGTTTGCGGCTTGATCGTATTCTTTGCGCAGACGCTGTAGCCCTGCGTAGTTGTTGAGCGTAGTAGCGTAGTTGGGATCGTTGGTGCCGAACACCGTTGCGCTGGTGCGCACTGCTTCTTGGTAGATGTCGTACGCGCGGTCAAGATTGCCGAGGTTGCGATGCAACCCGCCAAGCCGATCGAGTGCAGCAGCGTATTCTGGTGTTTCTCGAGCTGTATGGCATCCGCCGCCAGAGCACCGTACCGAGAGCATTGCCACGAGTTCTTCCAAAGGGGCAACCATATCGTAGTAGCGCCCTTGGCTTTCGAGATCGTCCACTTTGGTGCGGAGCATTGTTTCTTCGTCGAGCATTGTGATCGCCCACCCATCTCCATTGATAAGTCTGTAATTCGAGTATTACGTGTGTGAATATCGCAAACAATGGAGATGCCTCCAAGGCAAACCCCATGTTTTTGTAGTTTTGTACGCATACCGGCGGTGCTATGCATGCGCAATGAGCCTGAGCACAGTACTCGGCCTAAAACGGCGTATCGGACCCTACATAGCACTTAAGCCCTGCGGCGCGAATCCGATCAGCGATGCTGTGCATCAATTCTTCAGACGGCGGGCGCATATCCCGTGCGTCATACACTTCATCGAGCTGTTCGTACTTCGATTCACCAAGACGATGGAACGGCAACAAGTTGATTTCGTGCGTGCCGATACTCTTGACGAAATCGATTGTGGCATCGATGTTTTCGTTGTCGTCGTTGAAACCTACGACTACGGGAATTCTGATCACTTGGCGCAGCTTACCCTCATGTGCAAGATCAGCAATATGGCGCAGATTCTCTAGGATTTGGCGATTACTTTTCCCTGTAGCTTCCTTGTGTTTCACAGGATCCATGTGCTTGAGATCGTTGAATGCCCAATCCACATGTTCATAGATTTGCTTGAGGTGATCCCACGCCCCCATTGAAGAGCTCTCCACGGCCGTGTGGATTCCTTGCTCGTGAAGCCGCTTCAAGAAATTCGAGACGAAACGATACTGCTGGGCGATCTCGCCTCCGCCTACCGTTACGCCACCGCCGTCACCCCAATAGCGCGAATCGCGCTCAATCTTATACATGAGCTCATCAAGCGTATACACTTTGCCGGCCAAGGCGAGAGCATCGTGATAGCAACCTTCAACGCACGGTTTCTCTTCACAATGAATGCACTTGCTGCGGTCGATCGTAATAAAAGAATCTGGGCCGTCTGCACTGATCGCGTCGAAGGGGCAGATCTTCCGATCAATACATCCGTGGCACTTATCGCATTTGGACCTGCGATACATCACCTCTTGGCGCATGTGCAGACTCTCTGGATTACAGCACCAGTAGCAGTTGAGCGGGCAGCCCTTAAAAAATACGAGGGTGCGCGATCCAGGGCCGTCATGCACAGAAAAGCCTTGGATATCGAAAATCATTGCCTGGGTTTCAGGATCAAGTTTCATAGTGAACCTCTATTCGTGGCGCATCAACCGCATTTGGGAGCGCCGTTGGGGTTGTTGTTAGAAAGAAGCGTGTGGATGCGCATCGCGAGCCAGACCGAACCTGTGCCATCGGAGGTCTCCAAATCCACGGGGAGAAGCTGGGCGATTTTACTGACGCGGTAGCGCACACTATTGACGTGCATGTTGAGTTCTTTAGCGGCCGCCGAGTATGAGCCGCGCGTCTTGAGATATACCGAAAGCGTCTCAAGGAGTTCATCCCTATACTCAGACTCTTGATTAAGGAGCGGGCCGAGCACGAAATCAACGTACTTTTGCGAAGCTTCTGCCGAGCACATCGCCGCACTCAAGAACAAGTACGGGCCGAGCTCGTCATATCGAATCACCTGCTCCGAAAGAGAAAATGTATCGATAGAGTTGAGGGCGTAAAGAGCGTTTTGCGCAGATTCGTGAATCCCTTCGATGCCGGTACCCGCCTGGCCGATACCCGCCCGTACATGCTGGAAGCGAGCAGAGGCCGTCAATCCCTTCACGAGCGCTTCGCCTAAGGCCGAGAAACGTTCTGGGGTGTGCGCTTCGCCGGAGAACACTACCGCGACTCCGCGCTCCCATGTGCAGGCGAACCACTTCTCCTCGGGCCTCAGTACAGCTCGAAGATGCTGGGCAACATAGCGCACCGCTTTTTTCTTCGTCTCACCTACCATGGACGATCCCGAAGCGAAATTCGCATCAGCCGAATCGACCGAGATCACCATCGCACGCATTGGCTTGGCATAGTTCAAACCGATCAGGTCTGCCAAATAGAGAGCGCGGCGTTCGTCTACGTTCTGCCCAGAAATCACCGAGAAGAACTCTGAGCGCGAGAGTAGCACCGAGGTTTCTACCATGATCTCTTTCGACATATCGATTGTGAGCACTTCGGCAAGAGAGGCAAAGAAATAGATTTCGTCTGGATCGAAGGGCGTTGAATCGCCGATCATGCACGCATAGCCGAGAGTCTCAGAAGCGTAGGTGATCTCCAAGACGATCACTTCGTGGCTCGAGCCAGAAGAATCATCATACTCGGCGTAGAAAACGTTTTGCTCCGGCGTCACCCCCACACTAGGAAGAAGCGCGCCCGAGGTGACAGCGTGTTTCACGCCAGCCTGCACAGATTGCATATCAATCAGTGGATTGCTCTGCGAAATAGCGGCATCGGCGGCGTCATCGGAAAACGATGTACCGAGAAACTCGTAGGTGGAACTGAGGATCGCGATCGGGCGGTGCAGATGCTCAGCCATTTTCGTGGCGTCATGGCTGAGCACATGTGGGCCCATCACATCGCGCACCATCGCAGTAAATAGCTCGGTGCGTTTGCGCTCGCGTTCAAGGCCGGCATCCATGATCATCTGATAGATAATCTCAGATACTTGAGCCTGCACCGTGCCATCAGGCAATTCGATAATTGGGAAACCCTTATCATTTCCCAGCTTGATCACGGAAGGTGGTACTTCGTCTATATATCGGTGGGTTTTGATGGCGAAACATGCCGCTCCGCCATCAATGAGTTCGTTGATCCACTGATGCATCGCGGATTCGTCAACCCCACCACCAGGTAGGGCAAATACCCTGCCCACGCCGTGTACGAAATCATTTCCACTCAGCCAGCGAGCGATGTCTGGGATTTCGGCAACCGTTACCGCGGCGACGTCACGATCCAGGTTATCCTGCCCAGCGAGCACGCGGGCACCACTGAACTCTGGCCGTTCCAACACCTTCCGTACGGTTACACCACATAACATCGCGCCACAGCTCCTTTGCCATCCACAGCGAGGGCGTTATCCTTGACGGTTCTTTGGCTTTGCCAACATTATAAACAATGCGGCAAGGAGGCAGAACACGCCTAGATAGGCGAAAACCACTGTGTATGAGCCAGTTTTACCCAGCACGTAGGATGAAAGTAACGGGCCGACCAAACCGCCGACGAAACCATACGCCGTGAAGATATATCCGAAAATCAGACCAAAGTACTTCAGGCCGAAAAGATCCGTACCTAGCGGGGCGGTGATCGCGAACAGCGTGCCGAAAGCGAAGCCCACAAGAGCACACAGCACACACAATGCAACCATGTTGTGGGTGAATGGTAATACGAAATAGCCTACCGCTGCCAACACAAAGCTGATCGCGCCGAGAAGATTCCTGCCAATCACGTCCGAAAGCGCACCAGCGAGTATTCGCGAGAACCCGTTGGTGAGGTTGAAGGCCGTAAGGAGAGCCACCGCCGTCACTGCAAAACCTTGCCCTGCAAGGAATTCGCCGTAGCCAGTAGAGAGCGTAACCATCGAGATACCTGCGGCACCCATGAAACACCACGCCAGCCAAATGAACCAGAAAGATCGAGTTTTCACTGCGATCTTAGGCTCTACGTCCGGCGCGGGAGCGGTGCCATTTGCCGCGCTGGCGGCATTCGCAAATACCTCCTCGCGAGCCTCCTGCTGCTCGGGAGTAAGCGGTGTACGATCAGGCATTTCGGTGATCATCGCTGCAATCACATTAGTAATGACGATCGCGCCAATCGTGATCCAGCCCATCGCGGCGTATCCGAACTTATCGAACAGCACCTGGAACAGGGGAGACATTACCGCGGCCGACAAGCCAAATACGAGATTTACAATGCCCGTCACGAGACCTCGACGATGTGGATACCAGTTTTGAACCGTCGCTAAAGACGGCGAATACACGAAACAAGAGGCCGTGCCGTTGAGGAAAGCGAAGAGGTAGATCAGCCAGATATTCGGCGAGTAGATCACGATGAGCATCGAAACCACGAGGATTGCTGTGCCCACAAGATAGGAGCGGCGAGTGCCGAGTTTCATATGCCACTTGCCGGCGAAGAACGTGAAGATACCGAGCGAGACCACAACGAACGTCATGATCCAGCCAAGCTGGCCAGGGGATGCATCGAACTTTTGAGCCCAGATCGATTTCATCACGCCTGGGTAGCCAAAAATCAAAGCGCCAGACCAAAAGGTTGAGAGCGCTGCGCCGATAACAGCGCGCTGAGCGTACTTGTTGTAGCCAGCGTGATCTGCGGCGCGCACACTGCCTCCAACAGGTGGAGCCAAAGTAGGTGAGGTAGTCATAATAAGTTCCTGATTCAAGAGAGAACGAATAGAAGATAGCGCAAGGGGTGTGGTTGGAACTATGAAGCTCCAACCACACCCCGGCTGGATGCCAGTTCAGAGATTAGATTTCTTCGTACTCGGTACGAGCAATCAATTCATCCTGAATCGGCTTGGCCACCTCAACCCAATACTGGGTGAAACCAGCCACGCGAACCAAAAGGTTGCGATACTGATCTGGCTTTTGTTGTGCATCTTTGAGCATACGAGAGTCAACAACGTTGAACTGAATATGGTAGCCGCCCTGATTCATGAAGGCTTTGATCATTTGCAGCATCTTCTTCGAACCTTGCGGGCCCTTAATTGACGCCGGGTGCACCTTCATGTTGAGCTGGGTGTTCTTGAAGTCCGAGTGATCGATCGATACTGCGGAGTTCAGCACAGCGTATGGGCCGTTGAGATCCGTGCCCGGGTAAGGCGACTGGCCGCCGTCTGCAAGCGTGACGCCTGCCAGGCGTCCATCTGGCGAGGCAATATCAGCCTGGCCGAGCGGGCCGTGTGTAGAAGTCGAAAGCATCGAACCAACCCACTTACGGCCGAAGACGTCCGTCGTGGCTTCGGCGGCGTCACGGAAGGTATGCGATACCTGTACGTACACGTCGTCTACATAATGATCGTCGTTGCCGAACTTCGGTGCGCGCACGCACAGCGCGTGGATGCGCTCCCAATCCGGATTCGTTTCTTTCTTCTCCTGCTCCATCATCGAATAGTTGCCAGTAATCAGAGCCGACTCGTACCCGAAGTTGTTGAGCATAGCATCCTTGAGCTCATCGAGGGTGAACGCCTTGTCTTCAAATACGTTCTTCTTGAGCGACGCCAACGAGTTCGCGGCATTTACCTGGCCGGTGATCCACGTGGTGAAGCAACGGTTGTAACGGTTGCCCTCGTGGTCAATATCTGCGCCCTTTTCGAGGCAGTCGCTCGTAAGAGCGGAGAACAGAATCGGCTGATCAATCTCGAAAGCAGACTTCGTCTTGAAATTGTAGAGCTCTTGGAAAATCCGCGTTACTTCGAAGAACTTCTCTTTGAAGTCGTTCATGACTTCGTCGAAGGAGTCAAGAGCGAGATGCTTCTCGGGGAATACCTGAATGCCTGTACGAGGATCCTTACCGTCGAAGAGGACGAGCTCAAGAATCTTCGGCACGTTGATGAAGTTGATGCCGGAGGAGGAGTAGGCGCCAGCGCCCACCTTTCCGTAGAGGTTTGCGCCCGGCTGGATTTCCAAACATCCGCCTACCGACCATGACCTTGCATCCTCAATAGTGATGTGCTCATCCTGGAAGTACTTCATGCAGTACTCGATGCCCACACGGTTACTTACCCAAGCCGGCATGCCCGCGCCCGTCTTATTGCACTCGATGGCTTTGTTCAAGAAGGCGTTGGAAAGCTTACCGTCGTAAAGCACCGTAAGCGTTGGCGATACGGTTGGCATATTGATGCAGGCTTGGAGGAAGAGAATCTCGAGCTCATTATCGCCAGCCGTGCCGTCTGGGTTCTGGCCGCCCAAGCAGATGTTGTTGAACGTATTACCGGCGAGAATACCCGTGGTAGCCGTAGAAGTGGCGATTTCGAGTTCGGTGTACTTCACGCGCATGCACTCAAGCACCTCAAGGGTAAATTCACGAGTGATCTTGCCTTCGTCAATATCTTTCTTCCAATACGGATAGAGCACTGCACCGAGGCGCCCTGGGGAGAAGCCAGAGCCTTGCATTTCGTTGTAGACCTCAAGCTGGGCCGTCCAGTGGAGCTGAACTGCTTCCATGAAATCGCGTGGCGGGTTCTCTACAACCCAGCCGAGGCGATCAGCAATATCGATGTATTCTTGCTTCTGCTTCGGATCGGTTTCCGCCTCGGCAAGGCTGCGTGCCTTGGCTTCATACTTGCGCATCCACGTCTGCACGCCTTCGATCGTAGCGATTGTGCCGAGCCAGAAGGCTACGTTGTCTACATAACGCCCGTCGTGGCAATGCTCATCGATCAACTCGCGGCAGCGTGCCTTCATGCCCTCAAAGCCTAGAGTAAAGACGACGGCGTAAGAGTTTACCGAACGGCCGTGGCGGTTGCCGTACTCCATATCGGAGCTCATTAGCACGGCGTCCTTGAACTTGACGAGGGTGTCGTACTCGGGGTGCATCTTGCCCCACATCCACGAGGTTTCCTCGACGGAGGTGTTTTCCCAGTACTTGCACGCTTCGAGCATTGCTTCATACTCTTCGCGCGGAAGACCATACCGCTTCGAGATCGAAATGAGATCTTCGGTGTCCTCAGCAACCACGCCGCCGCCAGTAGCGAGGATGGTAACGTCTTCTAGCGCTTTGTTCGATGCGCGTCCGCTGAGACGCTGAGCGCGTTCTTCTTCTTGGAGGATTGCGCTATTGGCAGTCCACGGCACGAGGGAGGCGCCACGCACATAGCGGTTGCGGCTCATCACGATCAATTCGCCAGGGCGGATGTTTGGCTCAAGCGCCGAGAAAGCAGCCTTGAATGCGAGGCCGCGGCGCAATACCGGATGGTTGCCTTTAGCTGCTTCCCAAGCTTTGGTGTATTCGATTGGGAAGGTACAGTCGAGCATAAGTTTTGCATCGTAATATTCTTGGATGAGTCTCTCAGCGCGCGGGCTTGCCTTGCCGTGCACTTCGCGGTCTTGAACTTCTTCGGGGCGCTCGCCGTAGGTAAACGTCATCTTCGACGTCTGATTGTCGATGGCTGTCATTTTTAACTCCTTGGGTTCACAGTGGCCAATCCTCAAATTGAGCTGTGGCTCCTTCGCCACGTCCTCCTTTGAGTCACTTTCAGCTTAGAAATGTGGCCCACGCAATACATTGGATGTTTGCACAGAGTAATAAGCAGTTATTTATGTGTTGCTCACAACAGCGGCACTATTCGCTTGCGCCCTCGCACAAAAAGGGGAGGGAATACGGAATTAATTGGAATTAATGGCTAGATGGACGCGGATCGTCGCGCTCGGGGCTAAGAGTTTGGCGAGATGCAAGGTGTGGCTTCAGAGTAACGCCAGAGGATACGACTCACGCGCAACACTGGAATGGAACACCGAGATGGCACAGGGAGGCGCTCTCGAAAATCACCAACAACTCAGAATCAGAATCGGATAGCATCAATCGGACGCATCTTCACCGCGATGGTTGCTGGAATGATGCCACATAGAGCCCCTACGGAGGCCGAAATCAACACACCAAGGAGTGCGGCCTGCATCGGGTAAGGCCACGTAAGGCCACCAAGATCTGCACCGAACAGAAGATCAATTAGCGGTGAACGGATGGTGAACACCGAGAGAATCACGCCAATAAACCCTGCGGCGGTTGTGGCCACCACGGATTCGAAGAATACCGAGAAGAAAACTCTGCGAGCAGAAGCACCTACCGCGCGGCGAATACCTATCTCTCGCACCCTGCCTTTGATCGTCACAATCGAAACCGTGAGGAGGCCAAGGGCGCCAAGAAGAATAACAATCGCACCAATAGCAGCCACAACCTTCGTCAACGTGCCGGTGAGTGCGTCGTCTTGTACATTCGAGGCCTCGTCGTAGCTGCCGGTCGCAGTGAATCCTTGGCCAAGATTTGCTTGAAGTACAGACGCCGCTACCTCCGATGCCTGCTTTTCCTCACCAGCTGGAGCAACGATCCGTAGCTCCGGATACGAGGTGGCGTCCTGATTGTTGGGAAGCATATATGGCACAGCCGTACTTGGTGCGTAAATCTCAGCCTGATCCCACGCACCTACATTGCGGATAACGCCAACTACCGTCACCGCCGTGGAGTGATCCTTCGATAGCCATAAACGTGGGTATGCTTCAATCGGCGTATTCCCTAGGGCATTCCATGCCGTCTCGTTAATCACCACAGGATTCATCTGGAGGTCAGCATCGGAATCTTGAAGCAGGCGCCCCTTGAGAAGAGTGCGCGAGTATATGGTGAAATATTGAGGATCTACAGCCATCAGCTGTGCATCACCGCCACCTGCACACCAATCAGCGTCACCGGCACACGAATCCCACTGGGGCGCATCCACTGGTGGGGTGAATACTTGATACGTCGTCCAGTACGGCGCTTTGAGCTGATTCACTGTGGCGAGCACTGCTTCGTGATACTGTGTGGCGTCTGGAGATGCCACGTTGCCTGAGCTATCTATTGGCATTCCGTAATCGTTGTATTGCCCAGTATCTTCGCCCATCGTGCTTACGTTGATGGTGCCCCGAACGCCCGTCCATTGCGACATTTGGTACGTGGTGGACGCGCCTGCAATTTGCCCGAGCGCTATCACCGTGGCCATAGCCCATACGGCAGCGCCAACGCCGATCAGTGAAAGGATCACGCGGGCGCGGTTGATCTTTACTTCTTCCCACGCCTCGATGAGCGTACCAAGTATAGTGTTCATTTCTGTAGCTCCCCACGTTGATCAGACGGCGGTGCTGGAAGTTCCCACGGCGCTGATGTACTAGGTGCGGCAAGCTTGGCGCCGTTTTCGTTTTGCTCGTGGGATGGCTTGTGTTCGTTTAGTGATTGCGCGTTGGTAGTAACCTCTGCATGCGTATCAGCGTCTAAACTCTCGCCTGATTCTGCGTCATGCGGATCGGGGTTAGCGTCAGTGTTTGACACTTGGCCGGTGCGGTCACCACGAGTGCTTGGTTCGGTGTTTGATTCACTGTTGTGCTCACGGTTCACTTCGGCGGCGGTTTCGCTCTTTGCATCAGGCGCCAGTGCGGAAGCAGAAACTGACTCAACAAGCACAGAACTTGGTAGATGAGACGCATCGTGAAGTACGCCGTCTCTAATCTCAAACACGCGGTTTGCTCGCTTAGCAACGCCCATATCGTGCGTAATCACAATCAGAGCTGCATCGTTAGCGTGAGCCGCATTCTCAAGCAAATCCATCACCAAAGCACCTGTATGAGGGTCCAGAGCGCCGGTAGGCTCATCAGCCAGAATGACGCGAGGTTTGCGGATAAGCGCTCGCGCCAACGCCACGCGCTGTTGCTCACCGCCCGAAAGCTGGCTCGGCATTGCGTCTAAACGGTCACCGAGCCCCACTTGGGCAAGTAGCTCCGCGGCGATGCTGTGACGCCGCAACACGTTCGTATCGCCTTGGTACAGAAGTGGTACCGCCACGTTTTCTACAGCGTTGCGCGTGGGGAAGAGGTTGAACTGCTGGAATACGAAACCGATGGAGGCTCCACGCTTCTTAGAGCGAGCGACGTCTCCCATCGCCAGCACATCTGTGCCATCCCACGTATACGTGCCAGAATTTGGCTGATCGAGGAGGCCGATCACATTGAGCAGTGTAGATTTACCCGTGCCGGAATGACCCACGATCGAAATATGATCACCTGGTTCGACGTCGAGATTCACGCCGCGCAAAATCTCAAGAATCTCACCGTTGGGGAGAAGCACGCTGCGTTCGATATCACGTAATTCGAGCATTGCCATATCTCAGCCCCCGAATCCGCCCATCATTACGCCGTCTCCGTCTTGGTTTTCGTCATCCTCCAGGCTTGGAACGAACTGCAAAATCTCCGCGCCTTCATCGATGCCGCTCGTAATTTCTACATACTCGCCGTCATTGATGCCAATGCCCACTTTCACCGCTTGCGGCTTAGCTTTAGGATCCTCACTCGGCAGATATACATTGCCTTCGCGGAAGCGCCCCTCAACGGCGGTAGTTGGCACCACAAGTACATCAGTAGCCGATTCGCCGGTGATCGTGAGCTTAGCCTTCAAGCCATCGAACACTTGTTGATCGGTGGGGATATCGCAGCGAAGTTCAGGAGTGGAGGAGGCTTGGGGTGCAGCGCCGGAGGCGTCGTCACCAGTTGCGGCGCTTGCCACGGTAGTGGTGCGAAGATTGGTGCACGTGAAAGGAGCCGGCCCATCAGTGATGAGTATCTCCGCCTCGGTGGGGGCACCTTGAAGAGTGTAGAGCTGATCGGCTGTGAGAGGTACGGCGGCATGGAACGTGCTCGGCTCAATAGAGCCCAGAAGGTCACCAATTGTTGTAGCTTGGCCAATCATGGCATCGAGATGGATGATGCCAGACGCCGGTGCAATCACATCCGTATAGCGTACGGCCGTTGTGGGCTCAGCTTCGGGATCGTCCGATGTGACGGCGGCTTCGGATCGGATTTGGAGCACCCGCTCGCCTTTGTTTACTGAAGCACCATCGCCCACGAACAGATAGTTGATGGTGCCCTCAGCGCTCGCTTTGAATGCGCTAGATTCATCACGCACGATTGTGCCATCGAACTTCTGGGTGTTTTCAATATCGCCGCGTTCGACTGCAACAGTAGGCAGAGTGAAATCACCTTGGCCGGCGATCGTAGGCATCTCCTCCTGGGCGGGGAAAAACGCAAATTTCACCAGCGCTGCAGCAATCACGATCCAGACGATGATCTTGATGATCTGGAGCACGAATGTGCGAGTAGGGTGAGCTTTCATCTGGTCTGCCTCCTCGATGAAATGAGTACTCCATGGCGCATGCGCCCGATGGGTAAGCACAGATAGCCGGATATCGTTATCTCCTAGTGTAAAGCTGGCAAAGGTGCGCGAGGTCATACTCGAGATGGAATGCCGATAGAAAGGGTCTAATTGCCTAGGCGTAAATGGCAAAGCGTGAAATAATGGGAACGTCGAAATTGGGAGACGTGCACGATGGTGCCAGGTAGAGCGATGCGTAACGTTAGGCCGGCGTCTTTCATCAATAGAAAAAGGAGCAACTAGTGGCTATTGCAACCCTTGAAGAATATAACGAGATGCTCGATAAGGCGAAGGCAGGCAAGTTCGCTTACCCCGCCATCAACGTAACGTCGAGCCAGACTCTTACTGCGGCACTGCGTGGTTTTGCAGACGCCGGATCAGACGGCATTATTCAGGTTTCGGTTGGTGGCGCAGAATACTGGAGTGGTTCTTCGGTGAAGGATCGCGTAGCCGGCTCACTCGCAATGGCTGCCTATGCCCGTGAGGTTGCTAAGAACTATCCGGTGAAGGTTGCCCTCCACACCGATCACTGCGCAAAGCAGAACCTCGAATCATGGGTACTTCCGCTGATGGATCTCGAAGCTGAAGAGGTCAAGGCCGGCCGCGAGCCATTCTTCCAGTCGCATATGTGGGATGGTTCAGCGATTGATCTTGACGAAAACATTGAGATCGCAGTGAAGCTCCTCGAAAAGAGCCAGGCTGCGCGCACCATTCTCGAGATCGAGATCGGCGCTGTGGGCGGCGAAGAAGATGGCGTTGTAGGCGAAATCAACGATACGCTCTACACCTCCACTGAGGATGCAATGAAGGCCATTAAGGCTCTTGGCACTGGCGAAAATGGCCGCTATATCACGGCTTTGACGTTTGGCAATGTGCATGGCGTATACAAGCCAGGTAACGTGAAGCTTCGCCCAGAGCTTTTGGGCAAGATCCAGGAAGAAGTAGCGGAGCAGATTGGCTGGAAGGATAACCGCCCATTTGACCTCGTGATGCATGGCGGCTCCGGCTCTACTGAAGAAGAGATTGCGACCGCTGTGGCTAATGGCGTGATCAAGATGAATGTGGATACTGATACGCAGTACGCGTTCACCCGCCCTGTGGTTGACTGGATGCTCAGCAACTACGAAGGCGTTCTCAAGATTGACGGCGAAGTGGGCAACAAGAAGCAGTACGATCCGCGTGCATGGGGCAAGGCCGCTGAAACCGGCATGGCTGCTCGCGTTGTAGAGGCATGCGAGCGTCTCGGCTCTGTAGGGTCACACGATAAGTAAGGAAAGCTAAGCTGGCCGGCTGCTAACTCTGGCCGGTTGGCTCGATATCAGTTGAAAGGGCACACCCTCACCCAGAGGGCGTGCCCTTTCGCTGCTTGTGCAAGTGCGTATGAGGAATCGTCGCTTCGTTAGGGCTGTAATGCTCACTGCTCGCTACACTGCGCCATGTGAACGTGATGTGAAAACACTCGTCACAAAGCAGTGCAGGCAGATTTCTCAAAATGGTTTAACGCGGCGAAAGAAAACAAACCCTTGGTATGACGCCGAATAGTATCCGTTGTGAAATAATGTTCGGCTAAATGGAGCGTGTTCGAATAAGTGTGCACGGTTTGCCTGCTCGGCACCTGGATTCCTGTGTAGTATTTACATTTACTCGGAAGTGATACACTTTGGAGCGTTTAAGCAACGCCAGGAATGAGGTAAGCCTCACGTGCTAGGCAAGAACGCACACGCTAATACGAGACGCAAGACGCATCGCACGCGCACGGTGCGCGCGGGCATCGTTAGTGTGCTTGCATCCATGCTCCTATTGCTCACCCCGTATTTGCCTGGTGTAGGTGCGCTCGTTACTCCTCAAGCTCATGCCGTATATGGCTCTGACGGGGACCAGCCGGAACCATATTTAAACATGATCAACTGGATTGATTGGAGCTCACTTGTAAAATCCTTTGACCGTAACGGCAAGGCCAACGATTTTATCCGCAACGATAGCCCCAATAGATCCGTTACCAGCCGGCAGGTACTCAACCCTAACGCCGTGCTTGAAACAACGTGCGATGTGAAGAAATCGATATACATCGGTACTTCATCCACCCTGTTCAACGGCAACGCTGTGGATGCCTATATTCCAGGTGGATTCGCCGGCGACGCGTGGGACAACTTCTATGGCTCAGGTATGGCTGTAGGTATAGGGGCTGATCAAGATATACGTTTCGATGTTGAGTGCACGGTTACTCTGATCCGCGATGGTGAGCGGATTGAAGTACAGCCCCAGGGGCTCGTGTTCGCAGGAGCCGAATCTCTTGACGGCGGCGAGTATGTGAATATTACGCCAGCGCGCAAGCCAGGCGCTGCACCTACCCGCTGGCGTCTCTTGGAATACCAGACCTCACAGGCATGCACGAACCAAACGCGCCTCTACCTTGGCAATGGAGATGCGACTCAACGTGGCGCAGAGACGCTTTCGAATGAAGGACTCGCTCTAGACTGGGCAAATACGGTGCAGATGGGGTCCCGAGACTCTGCGTGTACCCGCGCAGGCAATTTCACACCTTTCATTAATCTCTATGCAGAAGGGGCTAGTGGCGCACATATTGTGAGCCAAGCCAGAGGTGGTAACTTTGTGGCGATCGGCGTGGCGATCGGGCAGGATTTTGGTGATGCTCCGCGAGTTGTCAACGCTGAGGAGGCGAACTATGGCTCTGCTACAGCGTTAGCCCAAGCCGGTATTACTGGCGGTACCTTCCCTCAGCCTACAGGTACCGTGATTAAGGGATATATGGGTGAATCTGTCGGGGCGGTTCTGGCGCAGTCTCTCACTCCGGTAGAGCTGTCCTACACTCTAGCCACGCCGCGTCTGGGCGAGCTTGCAGGCGATCTTGACTCCGCAGAAGCCACATGGCCTACCGCTGAGAGTACCTGGTATACCGTGCGTGGTGACGACGATAACCGGATTGATGATGAAGATGCGGTTGACGACGGCCTTATTACGGTTGCCCGTGCTAATACGAATTACTCACTGAGCCTGACGTGTTCGCCTGCTACCAGTGGCACAACGCACGTAGCGGGATGGATTGATTGGAATCTCAACGGCACGTTTGATGCTGGAGGAGCAGAAAAAGCATTGACGACGTGCGATGCCGGCACCAATAAAGCCACTCTCACGTGGAGCGTCACCGACGCGATGTTCAGTAGCAAGGCTCCTGGCGTATACGAATCTGTGTTGCGCCTCGTTGCAACGAGTGATCCGCGCGTCACTACCTCTGGTGCTTCCGTTTCAATGTTTATTGATGGCGAGGTGGAGGATCACGCAATCAGCCTCGTCTATCCAGGAGTGACGGCGGTAAAACGCGTTGTAGACGCCTCGGGTGCAGTTGCAGCAGATCCTCAGCTCGCATCTGGCTGGGAGCTGACGGCTCGCTCACTCACCAATGGCGCAGGATTCATTGATGGAGGTACTTCGCAGCGGGCGCTTAGTCAAACTACGCAAGCAGGTGCCGCTGGCGCAACTTCAGCACCGCTCGAGTGGCTCCTAGACGCATCAACAAACGCGGGCCCAGTCGATTTAGCATCCGATCTTAGCCCAAGCGGCGATATATCAATAGGAATCACCGAGACTCAAAAACGAGACACACAAGGCACCGAGCTTTATCAGCTTTATCCCGCCGGCTCTGGTGGTACCCAAGCAAATGCTGCCTGTGCGGTGCGCGAGCGGCCAAGTACTTGGCGTGATTCGTGGATGTGGCCGCAGTTTGAAGCTCCGCAGTTAGGTAATGCGACCGACGGGTTTACGCTCACCGGGCTTAGTGAGCACAGCATTATCGACTGCGCGCTCAGTAACCAGCCGTACGGCTCATTTGGTATTCGCGCCACGATTAACGGCGCAAACAATACGGGCGTCACGCCGGATCCGGGCCTTCGCTTTTCCGGTACATGGCAGTGCGTCCCGCCAGCAACGAGCCCCTATGCTGGCGAGCCGCTCGGAGGCACATGGGGCCCCGTAGCTGCTACGACTGCCTCCGATGATTACACCCAGACGCTCGTTTTCGGGCCGAGCGCGGGGTACAAGATTCCCCTTGGCTCAGAGTGTACCGTGACGCAGACGGCTGTGACGAATGGGGATGTGCGCGACGCACCGCCTGTGGCCGGCAATGACGCCGTAGCATGGGATCGTAACGTATGGTATGGCGAACGGATCGGCGCGAACCTGCCCGCACCGGATGCATTTGATCGAGATCCCATCACGATCAGCGCCACAAGCGAGATATTGAATGAGCAGTTGATAACGGCCGTCGTCCAAAACCGTGTTGTGACGCCTAAGACGGCTCAGATTGCGTGGTCTAAAGTCGATCAAGATGGGAACCCTCTAGCTGGCGCAACGTTTAATCTCGTGTACGTTGATTCACAAGGCGTAGCGGTTGGTATGGCTATCACTGATTGCGTGGCAGATTCCGTGGATGCGTGCAACGATGAAGATGTTGATCCCGCTGCGGGGAGATTCCTCGTGAAAAATGCGCACGCCCGTGTGTATACATTGGGTGAGGGTAAACCTCCGGCAGGATATCAGTTGTCTGGCCAAACCGCCCGCATCGATCTCAAAGCGTCGGGGATGGTGAGCACTTCGGGGGACATCGTACACACGCTGGCAGCCAGCGCCCCTGACCCTGGCTTTGTAAATCCCGGTTGGGAATGGCGCGGAGAATTCGTCAACGCGAAACTAAGCGCCGCGATGCTTCCCTCAATCCCGCTCACTGGTGGGCTTGGCACGCTCGCTTTCATCATTGCCGCAATCATAATCAGCGCAGCTACATTGGCCAGTGGCGCTGGTGCCATCAAACAAGGAAAAACTCAAATATCTTCACAAGGTCCAACTAAACACTTGAAGAAGGGCACATTATGACGACACTACGAATACAATCGCACAAGATTCTTGTTGCGCTCATTGTTGCAGCACTTGCGCTCTTTGGCGCAGGAGCGGTTGCACCTGTTGCTTTTGCAGCTGATGGCAATATCGATGCAAATCGCACCGGATCTCTTACCGTTCACAAGTATGCCAACCCAGCTACGGGCACGATGGATCCCGATGGTACGGGCACTTCGCCTAGTACGGATCCGATTGCGGGCGTCGTCTTTTCTTATGCGAAGGTGACAGACGTTAATCTTGCTACGAATGAAGGATGGACGGCAGTTCAGTCGCTCACCGTAGATGCTGATGGTAAAGTGGCGGGTACTGGCGGCACTGAGCACGCCACTGATCCAGCAGTGAACATGGACGCAACCAATGCCCAAGGTGAGGCTACTGTGAGTGGCCTACCCATCGGCGTCTATCTAGTGCAGGAAGTGAGTGCACCCGCGACCGTAACGACGAAGAGCGCACCATTCTTGGTGACGATCCCATACCCAGATACGCAGCAAGGCTGGCTCTACGATGTGCATGTATATCCGAAGAATACAGTACTTACCTCGGATGAGACTCCTTTGAAAGTTGTAGATAATCCAGGTGCCGTACACTTTCCAGGAGAAACGATCTCCTGGACGATCACTCAGAAGATTCCACAGCTTGCTGCTGACGAAACCTTGACGGCCTTTACGATTACGGATCAGCTTCCAACTGGCGTGAACACGGTAAATACGAGTGACGTCACGGTAACGCTTGCCGATGCCGCAGGGCAACCAGTGACTGCTCAGCCAAGTGTTTCAGTGAGCGATGATAACGTTGTGGCGGTCACTTATGATGATCTTGCTGTGCTGAAGAGTGGATACACGGTGACGGTGAAAATCTCAGCGGTTGTGTCGGAGGGTTTTGCCGGCTCGTTGTCTAACCAGTCGATCACCAATATCAACGGAGTAGAGTTTAAATCGGCTCCTGCTCAAGATGTGGAACCGACGCCGACGGTCACAGTGTTTTCTTCCCTTACCATCAATAAGGTTGACGGCGAAGACAAAGCATTGGACGGCGCAACCTTCACCATTCAACCGGCAAATGCCAATGGCGATGGCCCTGATCCCGCCTACCCTGCCAAGACGCTGACGACCGCCAACGGTGGAACCCTGACGCAGACGCTTGCGGTAGGCAACTATTGGGTTACGGAAACGAAAGCGCCGACAGGTTTTGAGATTGCTCCTGAATGGAAAAATGGCAAACTCGTGACGGTGAGTGCGGATGCTACAACTCAAACGGTAACGAACGTCAAGACAGATACGAGTCGGCTTCCAGATCTTCCACTCACAGGTGCGCAAGGGCTGATCTTGCTAACGATCCTCGGCATTGCGATTGTCGCCATCGCGATAGGCACAGGTTTCGTATCTGTGCGCAGGAGCAAGATTCAGAACTAATGTAAAGGTTTGCTGTGCAGTGTGATCATTCCGGTGGAGGAGCCGGTACACGTGACCATGCTTATCAGCACAGTGACTGAGCATATACATGAGTGAGGTTAATTCGCATATCAGTGCCCCAAGAGGGCAGGGCGCATCCCAGGCGAGTAATCGCCCAGGGCGCGCCCTGCCCTTGCTCACTGTGATCCTAGCGATGCTCGGCACTACTGTGTTTCTGTATCCTCAGGCAGCTCAGTGGTTCAACCAGGTACGCCAGGCGAAGATCGTCGATGCTTACGCACACGTACTGCAGCACACCGATCCTCCTGCGTCTGAGCAGATCACACAAGCCCGCCGCTACAATAGTCTCCTCGAAACGGGATCGATTGTAGATATAGCAGGGCATGTGCCCACCGTTCGTGAGGCTGCTATCCTGCCTGAAGACGCCGGAGTGAAACCCTATACCGAGCAATTACAAGCCGATACCACGGGCCTGATGGGGCGCATTACGATGCCGGTGGCCGATATCGATCTGCCTATCTATCACGGTACGTCCGATGCCACACTCCTGCGAGGGGCAGGTCACCTCCAAGGCACCGCGCTACCCGTAGGGGGCTCCGGCACCCGCACCGTGATCACAGCTCATCGCGGGCTTGCTACGGCCACAATGTTCACCCATCTCGATCGCGTTGAAAACGGCGCTGAGTTTACGCTGGAGATATTCGGAGAGGCGTTGGTCTATCGTGTATTCGACGTGAGAGTTGTAGATCCTGACGATACGGAGGCTGTGCGCGCAATAGAGGGAAAGGATCTCGCTACTCTTATCACATGTACGCCGCTGGGAGTGAATACCCAGCGGATCGTCGTCACCGGTGAACGTGTACTGCCCACACCGCAAGACGCGCTTGACTCTCTCGGGGAGGCATCCGAGTTGCCCCGATTCCCCTGGTGGATTGTGATCTGGCTGGCGATGTTTGCCGCAAGCCTAGCGTTCTACTTTTATGTGCGCAGCAAACAGCGCTCGCGCTGATAGCCACCATGGTGGCATGTGAACATTTTCTACACCTGCGCCATGCGTGCTGCCACATGTGAATCGTCCGCAAGGTTTAGGCCCGTGGGGCCAACTGCTGACCGGCCAAACATGTAAGATTGATCTGGAAAGAGCGCCTTTCCCGTGAGACGCCGCCTGGTAGGTGGCATGTGCAGCCACTGGTAACAGCCGTGGCGCAGTGACGAGGAGCGGATATATATGCCAGCAATAATTGTGGTTGGCGCCCAGTGGGGCGACGAAGGCAAAGGTAAGGCCACTGATCAACTCGGTACCCAGGTAGACTACGTGGTGAAGTTCAACGGCGGAAATAACGCCGGCCACACTGTGGTGGTTGGCGGTGAGAAGTTCGCTTTGCATCTCTTGCCGGCTGGTATTCTTTCCCCCACGTGTACGCCCGTGATCGGCAACGGAGTGGTAGTTGATCTCGATGTGTTGTTTGCCGAAATCGCAGAGTGTGAGGCACGCGGAGTAGATACGTCGAAGCTAAAAATCTCGGCCAATGCACATATCATCCCCAGCTACAACCGTTTGATGGACGCCGTCAACGAACGTATGCTTGGCAACCGCAAGATCGGCACCACTGGCCGTGGTATCGGCCCCACGTATGCCGACAAAATGAATCGCATCGGTATCCGTGTGCAGGATCTCTTCGATGAATCTATCCTGCGGCAAAAGGTATCAGGCGCGTTAAAGCACAAGAATGCGATGATCCAGGAGCTGCTCGGCCACGAAGCAGTCGTGGCGGACGCCGTTGTGCACGATCTGCTCACATACGCCGATCGGGTGCGCCCGATGCTGTTCAATGTGACGGCGGAACTCAATCGCGCGCTTGACCGCGGGGAGACTGTTGTATTCGAGGGCGGCCAGGCCACGATGCTCGATATTGATCACGGCACGTATCCATTCGTGACGTCATCTAACTGTACGGCGGCAGGTGCGTGTACAGGTTCAGGTGTGGGGCCGCGCCGCATTGATCGCGTCGTTGGCGTAGCGAAAGCGTATATCACCCGCGTGGGCGAAGGGCCGTTCCCCACTGAGCTCCTTGATGCGGACGGCGAATGGTTGCGCGAGCGTGGTGGAGAATACGGGGTGACGACGGGGCGCCCGCGCCGGTGCGGCTGGTACGACGCCGTGGTAGCACGCTACGCGACGCTTGTGAATTCATTGACGGATATTGTGATCACGAAGCTGGACGTACTGACGGGCCGTGAGTCTATCCCTGTGTGCGTTGCATACGATGTGGACGGCGTGCGTATGGAAGATATGCCTGAGTCGCAGTCTGATGTGCATCATGCCAAGCCGGTTTTTGAGTATCTTCCGGGCTGGACGGAAGATATTTCAGATGCTCGCACCTTTCAGGATCTTCCCGTGAATGCTCAGGCGTACATCACGCGCCTCGAAGAGCTTTCTGGGTGCCGAATTTCTGCGATTGGGGTAGGCCCAGGCCGCGAGCAGACGATCGTGCGCTATCCGTTGATCTGATAGCGAGCTTTGCGACGCTAGAGGAAGCACGCCGTCATTAATCTTAAAGTAGGGGCAGGTTCGCTCAATATGGATCACTACCTGCGTTGTGATAGATGCAAGCGCACGATGTGAGAAAGCGTTCAGTGAGCCTGCGCGCCACAGAAAATATGACGACGGGCAAGACATTCTCCCATCCATGTTTCACAATAGATAGTGGGGGAATGTGCTGTGCCTTCCGCCGATCTGGCGCGCAGAGCTGAGCGCCAATAGTCCCAAGAAATCAAGCATATACAGCCCCATAATGAAGTTACGTTGTTAAATAGTTAGACGTCGCTCGTCTCTAGGAGGAAATGCGATGGCAGAAAAGTTCACGGTAGAGGACGTTCGTGCAGGTGCGCCGGAAGTTGCGCCTGATGATCTCGTTGCTTGGGTAACCGAGATTGCGAACATTACTCTTCCAGAAAAGATTGAGTGGTCGGATGGCTCCGATGAAGAATGGAAGCGTCTGACTGATGGAATGGTTGAGAGCGGCATGTTTACCCGCCTCAACCCAGAAAAGCGCCCGAATTCTTTCTTGGCTCGTTCGCTCCCCTCTGACGTAGCACGTGTAGAATCGCGTACCTTCATTTGTTCGGAGAAGGAAGAGGATGCTGGCCCCACGAACCACTGGGCAGATCCTAAAGAAATGAAGGAAACGCTCATTGGCGAAAACGGTGTGTTCCGTGGCGCAATGAAGGGGCGCACAATGTACGTTGTGCCGTTCTCGATGGGTCCGCTCGGCGGCCCGATCTCCAAGCTTGGTATCGAGATCACGGACTCCCCTTATGTTGTTGTGAACATGCGTATCATGACGCGCATGGGCATCAAGGCTCTTGAGCTTATCGGTAAGGGTGAGGAATGGGTACCAGCAGTTCACTCCGTGGGCGCCCCGCTTGAGCCAGGCCAAGAGGATACTACCTGGCCATGCAATGATGAAAAGTACATCACGCACTTCCCAGAGACGAATGAGATTTGGTCCTACGGCTCCGGTTACGGCGGCAACGCTCTCCTTGGTAAGAAGTGCTACGCGCTTCGTATTGCTTCCACGATGGCGCGCCGTGAAGGCTGGATGGCTGAGCACATGCTCATCCTGCGTCTGACGGACGAAAAGACGGGCAAGCAGTATCACGTGACCGGCGCATTCCCAAGCGCAACGGGCAAGACGAACCTCGCTATGCTTCAGCCAACCATCGAAGGCTACAAGGTTGAAACTGTAGGCGACGATATCGCATGGCTCCGCCCAGGCCCAGATGGCGATCTTCGCGCCATCAACCCAGAGGCCGGCTTCTTCGGTGTAGCACCGGGTACCTCCTACAAGACGAACCCGATGGCCATGGAGTCGATGAAGGAAAACACAATCTTCACCAATGTTGCTCTCACCGATGATGGCGACGTGTGGTGGGAAGGTATTGATGGCGATGTGCCGGAGCACCTCATCGACTGGCACGGTAATGACTGGACGCCAGAATCAGGCGAAAAGGCAGCACATCCGAACAGCCGCTTCACCGCTCCTGCTGGTCAGTGCCCGATCATCTGCCCAGATTGGGAAGCTCCAGAAGGTGTGAAGATTGATGCCGTTCTCTTCGGTGGACGCCGTGCATCGAATGTTCCGCTCGTTGCAGAACAGTTCGATCGCGATCATGGCGTATTCATCGGCGCATCTGTTGCTTCCGAGCAGACCGCTGCTGCTGAGGGCAAGGTTGGTGCTCTGCGTCACGACCCGTTCGCAATGCTTCCATTCTGCGGCTACAACATGGCTGACTACTGGGGTCACTGGCTCGAAATGGGCGACAAGCTCGGCGATCAATTCCCGCGCGTATACCAGGTGAACTGGTTCCGCAAGGATGCTGATGGCAACTTCGTATGGCCAGGCTACGGTGAGAACTCCCGTGTGCTCGACTGGATCATTCGCCGCGTGAGCGGCCAGGTTGAGGCTGAAGAAGGCTTGACTGGTCTGTATCCGAAGTTTGAGGACTTCAACCTTGAGGGTCTTGAGGGCGAAGTAACGAAGGAAACATGGGATTACATGTACACCCTCGATCCAGAAGCATGGGAAGCTGAAGCTGCTGATACTGAAGAGTACTTCAAGCAGTTCGGTGACAAGCTCCCAGAGCGTGTTGCTGCACAGCTTGATAAGCTCAAGGCGCGTATTGCTGAAGCTAAGTGAGCCTAGCTCAGTGAAGGCCATGCGGGGTGCACATTCCGCATAGGTGAGCCTACACAGAACTGCCGCTGCGAAAGAGAATTTTCGCAGCGGCAGTTTTTATGCCTGTGTGCCTTTCTCATTTTTTTGCATGCTTCGGCATGGTTTTTCAGATTCTTTTATTCTTAGAGGGAAATAACGAGTAAGAAGGAGAATCATATGGATGCCAAGCTTGATGAGATTTACCAAGAATCCTTGCGCCGTAATCCTACACAGCCTGAGTTTCAACAGGCCGTGCTCGAGGTGATCGAGAGCGTAGAACCGCTCCTGGTAGGCAATAAGGAGTATGCTGACGCCGCTATTCTCGCCCGTATGATTGAACCTGAGCGCCAGATCATGTTCCGTGTGGCTTGGCAGGATGATCATAACCATGTGCATGTAAACCGTGGTTATCGTGTACAGTTCAGCTCCGTACTCGGCCCATACAAGGGCGGTTTACGCTTCCACCCATCGGTTACGCTCTCCGTGATTAAGTTCCTTGGGTTCGAGCAGATCTTCAAAAACGCTCTTACCAATCAGGGCATCGGCGGCGGCAAGGGCGGATCGGACTTCGATCCGCACGGCAAGAGCGATAACGAAGTAATGCGTTTTTGCCAAGCCTTTATGAATGAGTTGTCGCGTCATATTGGTAACGACGTTGACGTGCCCGCTGGTGATATCGGCGTAGGCGCACGCGAAATTGGCTATCTTTTCGGGCAATATAAGCGCCTCGCAAACCGTAATGAGGCTGGTGTACTGACGGGCAAGGGCATCAACTGGGGAGGCTCTCTAGGCCGTACAGAGGCCACTGGTTACGGCCTCGTCAAGTTCGTCGATGAGATGCTCGCAGCTAGAGGCGACACCCTCGAGGGTAAGAACCTTCTGGTGTCTGGGTCGGGCAACGTGGCGATCTATACCATTGAACGTGCGCAGGCCGAGGGCGCGAAAGTCGTTTCGATCTCGGACTCTTCAGGCTCGGTATATGATCCCGATGGCATCGATGTGGAGCTGCTTAAGCAGATCAAGGAAGTGGAGCGTGGCCGTGTATCGTCCTATGCGAGCCGCCGCAAGCATGCGGAGTTCAAGGTAGGCGAAAAGGTATGGGGGATCCCAGACGCTACAATCGCCCTGCCATGTGCCACACAAAATGAAGTTAATTCCTCAGATGTGAAGGCGATGCTCAACAATGGCGTCACCCTCCTTGCTGAAGGTGCAAATATGCCATCTACACCAAATGCTATCAACCTCATGCTTGAAAATGGCATTGCGTACGGGCCGGCGAAAGCGGCGAATGCGGGTGGTGTTGCTACCTCTGCACTTGAGATGCAGCAGAACTCTGCACTCCAGCAGTGGACCCGTGAGAAGGTGCTCAATCGCCTAGATGATGTGATGGTAGATATTCACCAGACCTGCGTTGACACTGCTGCGGAGTTTGGAGCTGAAGGCAACCTCATGGTGGGCGCCAATATCGCGGGCTTCAAGAAGGTGGCAGATGCCATGATCGAACAGGGCGTTATCTAAGTCGCCGGTGGTGAACTGCTAGAGGCGGAACAACGGGAAATACGGAGTTAAGTCTGCGTGCACTCCCGAATAGCTAATAGCTGATTCATCTACACTCAATCCGAGGCACAAACGAAGCCAGGTTTCCCCATCCATCTCTACAACGTTGGGTGGGGTACCTCGGCGGTGGTTTGTGCCTTTGATTGCTTGTACGGCACCTATCCAAGGCACGCGTATTTCTACACTTCTACCCTGATGGCGCTCAGCAAATTCTTCTAAGGCGAAGCGCACGGCGGTGTTCAGCCCATTTTGATCGTAAGGAGCGGCATCAGAAGAAGCTGCCTGTGCAAATGCCTTCACTTCTGCGAAGCCCGTCTCAGGGTCAATACGTCGTTTCATCTGTGGCTTCCTTCTGACCAGTCCACGTGAGTGGTATCTGGGTATATCCTTGCGATGTGCGGGGTGCAAATGCGTAGTAAATATACAGTGTTGGGGAATGCCTTCTCTGTGGCATTCCCCAACACACGATATTCTCAATCCGACGTAACGAGCTAGTAGGTATTACCTTTCAGCATCGTCGTCTGCGCTCGTAGCCGAATACTCCTCGGCATACTCTGCGTACGGATCATCTTCGTCATCCGGTATTGCATACTTGGCTGCATATTCAGCGTATGCATCGTAATCGTCGGAACTATGTGATCCTTCGCCCTTTGCCTCGCCACCATGGGCTGTGAGTTCCCGCTCAAGTGCAGCGTAGTCAGTCTCGGGGCTGAAGTACTTCAGGTTACGTGCTACTTTTCTTTGTTTGGCTTTTTGACGGCCGCGCCCCATAGGGTTCGACCTCCCTTAACATCGAATGGTGCCTTGCCGTGCAACGGCACCGGGCTTCAAAACTCTTCCTTAGATACAATACCGCGAAATAAGAATTATCTCCACGCCGTCTATTTCTTATTCGCAGCTTTTACAGCGATACGTAAGCCGATAAGACCCAGTGTCGCAGCAACGCCAATGACCAGCTTTTTGCGAGCATCAGCATCGCCCGCTTTGACGTCGTCTACAAAAGCTTGCGCCTTAACTTTCGTATCCTCTGCTTTCGCCTTCGCCGAGGTAAGAACTTCGTTTTTAAGGTGCTCTGGTGCGAAACGTGCAGCCAGCTCATCTACTGTGGCAGTGAGCTCTTCACGCACCCGAGCGAGATCTCGTTCCACTTCAGCAGCGCTACGATCGTCGACGGCGTCTTTCGGTGCTTCGTAATCAACCGCTTTCTTCATGGATGCTGTTACGCGTGCTTCCTCGTTCATTTGCCTAACCCTTTCTTCACTGCATCTACGTCCTTGAGAAGGCCAGTTTTCGGATCAATCGTATGCTCCTTGGAGGCCTTGAGCTTCGCCAAGCCAATCAGAGCTAGAACAATAATAATAACGAGAAGTACCCCGGATACGATCAGGAATGCCGCCCACGTAGGAAGCACGGTAGCGAGGCCAAAACCGAATGCCAGGAGCAAAGTGCCAAGCATATAGAGCGCGAACACTGCGGCAATAGCCAAAAGCACACCGCCCACGCCAAGCTTGGTTACCTTGGCTTTTGCTTGCAATTGAGCGTATTTCATTTCGTCACGCACGAGCGCGGAGAACTGTGCAGTAATCTTCGCAACGAGTTCGCCAATCGACGACGTTGGCTGGAACGTAGTTTCAGGTCTCTTAGGATCTGACGTGAAATCCATCCGTATCTCCTTCGCGGGCCTATCGCCACCACGGCACATCGGTGCGAGCGGCTTGCATTTAGTAACTCTCTTATTCTCGCATGTTTCGCTGAATATCGTTAGTAATGGCGGAGAATAGGGAGAAAAGTTACGCGTCAAGTCGTCTGCGTTGCCGAGCGTCACCACCCGTTGAGGATCAATGCTGGTTCTCGAGCATTAACGCAGTTCTTTGAGCCCCCACGCAGGTTCCTGAGAGTGTGCGTGCCCGCCTCCGCCCTGCCAGCAACGTAGAGATCAGCGCTTGAACAGCGAAAGAACCCTTCCCACGATGGGCGCTATTCGTCCGCCGAGCATCCGGCCCACCGCGTTCATTTCGCGCACGCCCAGTATTTTGAGTAGCACAATATACAATGCGATGGCAACGATACCGGCTATCACAAGAACCCAGATCGATTGCCATACCGATTCGCTCACGGCTTGAGGCGAGCTCAACGCCGAGTACACGAGGAAGTACGCGGCTAAGCATGAAGCGAATGATGCGATGAACAGTTTAACGAAGAAGCCGAAGATCCCTTTAAGAAACACACCCTTGAGCTTGTAGCGAATATACATATACAAACACAGTGCGATAAGCCCATTCATGAGGGAAAACATCACTTCAAGGGCAATCACCATCAGCTGTTCAGGGAAAACCAACGTGATAGCGAACCCGGCCATGATCGATAGGACATAGCTGGGTGCAGTGGCGAAGAATACGCCGCGCGTATCTTCGAGGGCAAAGAGCACGCGGTTGAATGTGGCCATCAATGATGCGCCGATAAGCCCGAGGCTCATAGCCGATACAACGTATGCGAGCGTATAGGTTTCCGTAGGCGTGATCGCTGGGGAAAGAATTCTCGAAATTGGAAGTGAAAAGAAAACGAGCAAACCCATGAGTGGGAAGTTGATGATCGATATAATCCGAACCGTGAGGGAGGCGTCAGACTTCAACTGCTCAGTATTGCCATCAGCGGCTGCCCGCGAAAGGCGCGTAAACATCGCCGTGGTGATCGACACGGTGATAAGCGCCGTTGGAATATTGTAAATTGATTGCCCTGCACCTACGGCAGCGTTACCCGCAATCGTTTCCAGATCCATGCCGGAAAGCCTTCCAGCATCACCCGCAATGGCAGCTACGTTGCTCTCAGTCATTTTCACAAGCATCGATGCAGCCATATTGGCTAGCACCCAGAAGGACGCACGCCCAGCGCTGCCAAGCCCTGAATTGCGCCAGGCAAAGTCTGGGCGGTAGCGGATTCCGATTCTGCGCATCGGGATAAGAAGCACAAGCGCTTGGCTCGCAATCCCTGCTGTTGCGATTCCTGCGAGCATCGCTGTGCGGGCGGGAGTCCAGTCGCCAGGCTGGAGCAACGTGGTGGGATCATTGCGCCCATAGGTTGCGATGAGAAGAAGAAGCCCGATGATAGCCACGACGTTATTGAGTGCGGGTGCCCACATGTATGGCCCGAAGTTCTCGCGCGCATTAAGGATTTGGCCGAGTACGGCATACATTCCATAGAAGAACACTTGGGGAATACACCAATACGCAAAGATCACCGTGATGTTGAACCAATCGGGGCTAATTGCTGCCGCGAATAGACGAACGATGATCGGTGAGGCGAGAGTGAGTAGGGCGGTGATGCCACCGATTACGACGATTGCAAGTGTGATGAGCTTATTGATGAAGGCTTCGCCGGAATCGTGTTGTTTTGAAGCTTTGACGATCGCAGGTACGAGCACGGCATCGATGAGTCCACCAGCGATGATCACATACAGATAGCTCGGCAACCGGTTCGCCAGCTCGAAGGCGTTAGCACTCGGTGTAGTGATGCCAAGGGCTGCACCGAGAAGAATCGGTGAGCGCACAACGCCAAGAATGCGTGAGGTGAGCGTACCCAAGAACATGATGAATGACGCACGGGCCACCTTTGCGCCTTCTGCACCCTTTGAGCCATCTGCGTCCTGTGCGCCCACGGATGCGTTCGCAGTGTGTTGAGCTGAAAGACTCTCAGGTGCAGTATCCGCTGCGCCTTGCCCGTATGGTTGTTGGAGGCTCGGCGGGGGCGCTGTAGCATCTACTGGTGCCACAGCATCACTCTGCGCGGCATCGGGGGCTATTCGTGCTTCACGCCTGTGCACTAATGGCACGAGAGGAGGTTTTCCTCGCCCGTGCTGCGGAGAGTAGTGACGTGAAGCGCGCATGCTCATATACTACCGGGGAATAGCACACGCAGCGGTTACGCCATTGTGTGAAACTGCCTATTATCCTTGCCAGCGAGCGGGCGTAGCAGGAATACTGCGAAGCAGCAATCGGGCGTGGTGCAAATCTTCCAGGCGATAACCGCACGAGGCTGAGCTCGCGCGGCCGCGTTAGTCACGATCGAAAGCGTCTGGGATTCCGTCAGAGTCTGAGTCCTGGGTTTCGGCTTCAGATATCGTCTTGTACATTTTGTTACGTGGAAGAATGATGAGTGACGACGCTGCCGCCGCTACAACCGACGCTGCGATGATTCCCACCTTCGCCTCGTCATTGAATTCACTGCCTAGGCCGAAGCTGAGTTCGCCCACGAGGAGTGAGACGGTGAACCCGATCCCGGCAAGGAAGCCGACGCCGATCAGATCAATCCATTTCACGGCGTCATCAAGCGAAGCACGGGTGAATTTCGTGAGCAAGAACGTTGATAGTGAGATGCCGATCGGTTTACCGAATACAAGACCGAGGATCACTCCGAGCGCTACGGGGGAGACGAGTGAACTTGTAAAACCGCTCCAGCCGCCCAGCGCGACCCCTGCAGAGAAGAATGCAAAAATCGGTACAGCCACGCCGGAGGAAAGTGGGCGATAACTGTGCTCAAACACGGTAGCTAGGCCAGCATCGTCTGCCACGCCCTCGGGGGTAGGTGCAGAAGTTTTCTTACGCACGGGCACTGTGAAGCCGAGCACCACGCCAGCTATCGTGGCGTGAATGCCTGCCTCGTGGAGGAAAGCCCACGCGATGATGCCAAGTGGTAGCAGAATAAGCCAGGGCGCCCAACGGTGTGTGGCGAAAAAGCCGGGGAATTTCTGCACGAGAATCGCATAGATCATCGTGGGGATGAAGAAAAGAGCCAGTGCAGTGAGGTGGATTTCGTCAGTGTAGAAAATCGCAATAATGCAGATGGCAATGAGATCATCCACCACTGCGAGCGTGAGAAGAAACAGCCTGAGCGGAGAAGGAAGATGCGAACCTATGAGCGCAAGGACGGCTACGGCAAAAGCGATGTCGGTAGCTGTGGGAATCGCCCAGCCGCCAAGCGTTTCGGATGATCCGGCATTGATTGCCGCGAAAATGATTGCGGGCACTGCTACGCCGCCAAATGCTGCAACCACGGGCACAAGAGCGCGTTGAGGATCGCGCAGGTCTCCCGCTACGAACTCTTTCTTTAACTCCAGGCCTACGAGGAAGAAGAACACAGCGAGCAGACCATCAGCAGCCCACGAACCCACTGAAAGTTCGAGATGGAGGCCAGGAATCGGTATGCCGATCACAAAGTCACGAACTGCGAAATACTTGTCCGCAAGCGGTGAATTTGCGAGGATGATGGCAATCACTGCCGCTACGATGAGCGCGATACCACCCGTCGTCTCTTTGCGTAAAATATCGCCGATACGTAGGTGTTCACTATAGGAGCCAGGCGTGAGAATTTCGCGAGCGTGTATCTGATGTTCAGTCGATCTGTGCTCCGCAAGAGGGGATGCTTGAGGTACTGGGTTGAGATTCTCTGGGGAAGTAGTCATCGTGCTCCTTGGCATTGCGTAAACGTAGGCATCACAAAACTGATGCCGACCAGACTTCCCGGCACACCGTCGTCTATTGTTCGTCTATTGGTAAGTATAGCGTCCGCTTAGTAAGTACGGCTTCCGCTACGGTTACAGCGTGCATGTGCTGAACTTGCCGGTACTCATCGAACGCCAGCGTTCAATACACGCTGTTAGGTTTGTATCCTAGCACACAACGTATATCTTGCACATTGGCACGGGGTGCAGCATCCGCACGAGTTGCAGTATCGGAACGAGTCCCAGCAATTGCACGAGTTCTAGATCGTATCGGCGTGCGCTCTAGAACTGTAGCGCAACATCGCAACCCTAGACGAATACTTATAGACCTACAGCTACTTATAGGCCTACAGCCCGGAAACGCTGCGCACGCAATGCGTCGATATCCGGCTCGGCACCTAAAGGATCAAGAGCCTCGGGTTCAACGCCTAAGGCTCGCGCAAGAAGCCAATCGGCAAACTCAGGATTGCGTGCCAACACCGGCCCGTGCATATACGTGGCAACGATGCCATTTTGCACAACGCCGTCATACAATTGTGCACTCGCAAGTGCGGCCTCTGCCGAAGCGGTATCGTTCAGCTCACCATCGGCCACTCCGTTGCCGTGCCCATACGCCACACGGGCAAAAGGCTGAGCCTGTGAGCCGAGCCGAGTAGCTCCACCATGGTTTTCAAAGCCGGTAAGGCGCCCCGTGAGACCCGTAAGAAGGGGCTCACTCACAATCTCGCCGATTGTTCGTACCCCTTGTGGCATGGTGTAGCAATCCAGGAGCCCTACGCCCTCCACCTTGTTATGTTCGGCGTCTACATACCACTGGCCAAGCACCTGCAAGCCTGCACAAATGGCGAGCAAAGGCCGCCCACTGCCCACGAGTTGCAAAAACTGTGGATTGCGCCGAAGCTGCTCACCGGCATGCGTCTGTGCGGCATCCTCCCCGCCGCCAAGATGATAGATATCAAGCTCCAAAGGGATCGGCTCGTCGAGGCCGATACGAACGATTTCGGCGTCTATCCCTCGCCATCGTGCCCTTTGAGCGAGCACGAGGGTGTTTCCGCCGTCTCCATAGGTGCCGAGAACTTCCGGATACAGCAAGCCGATGCGTAGAGTGCTCTGTGCCATCACTTACCTCCGGTGGGATCATGGCGTGTATTCTGGGGTGGCGTATAGCCAGCTTTCTTCAGATAGGCGGTGAGATCGCGGAATGCGGTGTAATTGGCCAACAACTCGATTCGCCGTGCTTCGCTGGGCGCCGCACTGTGAATAGCCTTCCACGGCGAACGTTCCAGACGAGCCGTAATACCGGCGTAACGTAGCCGTACGAGGAGATCCTCGGCGCGTTCGCCGGCCACAATCACTTCGCAGTGAGGCGGCAGATGGAGGGCATTTTCGAAATCAACGTCCCAGATCCACGAAAGATCCACTGAATCTGCTACCTGCCCATTCACCGCAAACACCACCGTGCCAGCATGAGGATCAATCATTGTAAGTGCTTCTTGCCATCCGGCTGGATTCTTCGCAAGAAGCATTCGTACTTCTTTGCCGTCGATGGCATAGTGCGCGTATCGCCCGGCCACCTCGCCCACATGTGAGACTGCCTCAACCGCAGTTGATGGCTCAACCCCCAAAGCCACTGCACATGCAATTGCCTGTGCAGCATTACCTAGGTTGGCGCTTCCCGGTAGAGCAAGGTGCAGGGGATAATTGCCATAAGGCGTGACGAGCGTTGGTGGAGAAGCCGGCGCATCGGCGTCTATCCGCCAGGTTGGGGTAGGGCGTGAATACGGCGAATCTGGCACGTACCAATGGCCTGAAGAATCAAAATGCACACGCGTACCTGTGCGAGGGAAGGATGCGGCGTCTGCGTGCCAGCTCACGCCCGCGCCTACCCACACCACGTGAGGGCAATCCCAGGCAGCGCTCGCAATCAGTGGATCGTCACAATTCGCGATGACGACGGCGCCAGGGTAGCTTTCGACGGTATCGCGAATCCGGCGTTCAACTTTCGCGATTTCACCTACGCGGTCGAGCTGATCTCGCGATAGATTCAGCAAAATGAAAGCCGATGGCTGCACGTGAGTTGCAACGCGTTGGATATGCATTTCGTCCACTTCGAGGGTGGCGAATGTGGCGTGCGGGGAAGTGATCAGTGCCGAGGTAATGCCTTCGAACATGTTGTCGCCCCGGGAGTTCCAGGCGACGCTGCGTGACGCGCTCGCTTGTGGGTGTGCGCGCAGAGCTGCGTTGAGCATTTTAGTGGTGGTGGATTTCCCGTTCGTGCCCGTAACGAGAGCTACCTTCATGGTTTGCGCGATATTACGGGCGATATGAGGGGCTACCTTCAATGCGATAGTTCCACCGATCATGCCACCTGAGCCTTTGCCGGTGGTTTGTGATGCCCATGTAGCTGCTCGGCCGGCAAGTATTGCGAGCCGATCAGTTGCCTTCAATTGCGCCATCTGCACCGCCCTTCACATCGTATGGCCTAATTGTACGGCTTGAGGGGGCAGCTACCTACTTTGCGGGGTTGTGTTGTGTATGGCGTGCGCGAGAGCGCCTCTCACGAAACGTTGGGCGCTCTCGGGAGGCCGGAAAACCGAAAGCCTCCGCGTTCACTGCGGAGGCTTAGAGTGTGGCTCCGACCGGCGTCGATCCGGTGACCTTTCGATTTTCAGTCGAACGCTCTACCAACTGAGCTACAGAGCCAGATAATAAAACACCCGGATCAACCGGGCGCATATCGCGACCCTGACGGGACTTGAACCCGCGACCTCCGCCGTGACAGGGCGGCGCGCTAACCAACTGCGCTACAGGGCCATTGCGTACTCATCGTACCTTAGCCGGCTCAAACTTCCAAAATGGATTTTGAACCCGTACCCCCAACGGGATTTGAACCCGTGTTACCGGCGTGAAAGGCCAGCGTCCTAGGCCGCTAGACGATAGGGGCGCCGAGGAAAATCTCCTCATATTCCATTTCTGGAACGGGTATTAGCTTAAACTAATTCACCCATATAATGCAAAACTGGTAGAGGTATGCTGTACGCCACAGCGCGCGCTAGCGTTTAGTACCTCATTCGCATAGCCTTGACGTATGAGTATCGTGAGCACACTAGCCGAAGCGGAACAAGATCCCGCACCGAGCGATCCCACTACCACTGAGCAAGCCCTCCAAGTTGCGGGCGATGCGGTCGAGGTGACTGTAGACGTGCTGCAATTCATTCTTGCGGTGGCCTTGGGTGGTGCGATTGCCTTCGCACTGGGGCTGATTGCTTTTGCGATTGTGCGTACGATCCTTGCCCGGCGCCCTGGGCTTAAACCTTTCACTCAAAAAGTGTTTTCTCCCTTCGAATTACTTTTGATCATTGTGGGAGCCTGGTTCGGCTTTGCCTTCATCGTTACGCGCACCTGGCCCATAGAATCTGCTGAACCCGATTGGGTGATGGCGACGCACCACGCATTCCTCGTGGCGGTGATCCTCGGCGGCACATGGCTTGTGTCGAGAATCGTCACAGGAATTAAAGATATTCTGCATCATCAGATCGCAGAGTCATCGGCACGCCGCGCGCTCAGGGTGCAGACTCAAATGCAGATTCTGCACCGCGTCATTCTGCTTACAGTGTGGATTCTCGGTATAGCAGGCGTAGTACTCACGTTTCCCGGCGCTAGAGCCGCTGGCGTCTCGCTCCTTGCATCAGCGGGTCTCGTCTCTGTGGTTGCTGGCTTGGCTGCACAATCCGTGCTCGGCAACATCTTCGCTGGCCTTCAGCTTGCCTTCTCCGATTCGATACGTGTGGGCGATCTTGTGCAATACGACGGCCAGACTGCAACCGTTGAAGAAATTACGCTCACCTACGTGGTGCTATCGATCTGGGACGGCAGACGCGTGATCGTACCGTCGTCACTCATGACGACGCAATCCTTCGAAAACTGGACCCGCCGCGCACCAGAAATGATGGGAACTGTGGAATGGGAAGTAGACTGGGCGCTTCCGATAGACGCTGCCCGCAAGCAGTTCAACTATCTGCTCAGCACCACCGATTTGTGGAACGGTGAAGTGGGTGTGCTCCAGATTGGAGGTGCGGTGAATTCGCGCCTCACGTTGAAAGCTCAGCTGAGCGCGAAGGATTACGGCTCCCTCGTGGATCTCCAAAACTATATTCGAGAGCGCATGGTGCAATGGATTCAGCGTGAGGCTCCTCAGGCGATGCCACACCTGCGCACATTCCAGCCCGATTCGCTCGACTTCGAGCGAGAAGCGCAGGCGTCGGAAGAAGCCGTGATCGCACGCGTCGAAGCCGAAAAGCCGGTAGTATACGAGCCAGCGTCTGCTGAACCCAGTGTGCCCTCCACCGGTAGCACCCAGATCATTTCACCTACCGAAATTCAACGTATTATTGTGCCGGGTAAAGAACCACACACAGGCGATACTCGCGACGGCTACATCCACGAAGCGATTTCATCCGCCGTCTCACGTTCAGGATCAGAAGAAGAGCAGACGGCGAAGGTGCGCCGAGTCTCGGCAGGTATCGCTTTTGGTTCGAGTACAGCAGCACTCCCGCAGGTAGTGTTTGACGCCGATCGATCTCCTGGGAGCGATGATGACGTACCTTTCAACGATGAATCAGACGAAAACCGTACAACCTCTGGCCATGAGTCGGCGTTGTTTAGCGGTTCCCCAGCGGCAGACGCGCGGCGTAAGAGCATGGAAGGGCCAGGCGAAGAAGTATATCTCGAACGTGAAGAGCGCCTGCGCAAAGCAGAAGAAGCCCGCAGCAATGCCGATGAAGAAGATAGAATACACGGCCGAACTCGGGATTCAGAGCCCAACTCTGGAAAGTAGAGGGAAATCCTCGCACAATGTAGTCATGAGTGAAAAAGCTGCAGATATTACCCCTAAGGTCACCAAGACGGATGCTGAGTGGCGAGAACTGTTGACGCCGCTGGAGTATCACGTATTGCGTGAGGCGGGCACTGAACGCCCTGGCACGGGCGCTTTGCTCTCTGAAAACCGTGCAGGAATGTATTATTGCCGTGCCTGTGGGGCGGAGCTGTTTCGATCCGAAACGAAATTTGAGTCGTTTTGTGGATGGCCATCCTTTTTCGATCCAAACGAAAAGGATGCGGTTGTGTATATTAAAGATCTTTCGCTTGGCATGGAACGCACCGAGGTGCGCTGTGCCAATTGCGGTTCGCATCTCGGCCACGTGTTTCCCGATGCTCCTCAGACGCCTACCGGTTTGCGCTACTGCATGAACTCGGCATCCCTCAGCTTCACACCAGAAGGTAATGAGGCGAATGCATGGGAAGCTCCAGAATCGGATTACGGGGAATCACACGGCCCGGACAAGAAAGGCCCAGGCAGCTTAGCAGCACCAGATGAACCAGGTAGTTCAAACGAATCACGTAGCGAATGAAACTGAGGATCGTCACCTTCAATATGCAGCATGGCGCTCCGGTACCGGAGGGGCATCGAGCCGCACTGAGCGAATTGCGTGCGAATACTCATGTGGGTTTTGATCCGCAGGGTGAATCTCGTACTGCATCCACCCCGTGTGCCACTAATGCCACTAATGCCACTCGTGGCAATGATGCCTATAATGCGAGCCGCGCGGGCGAAACGCCTGTAGGCGACGCATTTGACGCCCCTTTGATTAGTATCGCGCGACAGATCCAACGGATCGGAGCAGACGTCGTCTGTTTACAAGAAGTAGACGCGGAAAAACGGCGCTCGGGCTATGCGAAGCAAGCGCAGAGGATCGCTGATCATCTTGGCTGGTATTATGTATTTGCGCCGGCTCGCGGAAACCTGCTCCAGCGTATCTCTCGGGGTGCTTTTCCTCGGATTGTGTGGGCAAGAAAGGCTATAAGGGGTGAGGAGACGGCGCTTGAGAGTGAATCATCGACTGCCTTAGCATCCGCGCGAGCTTCCGGAGCAGGGCTTAACGATGAAGCTGAATGTGTAGATACTAGAAGGCTCTGGAAGGCAGCACATCATCTGAAAGAAATAGCAAAGCATGTGAACGTGAAACAAGCACGTACCTTGCTTGCGAACTATGTTGCACACAATGGCTACGGCGTGGCAATCCTTAGCCGATTCCCGATTCGATCAGCGCGCGTGCTCAGGCTGCCAGATGTGATTGAGTTGGGCGGCTTGGGGGCGGGCATGAAACTCAAAGTGCCTGAGCCACGTGTGTGCTTATATGCTCGGCTATCGGTGCCAGCTGCGTTGCATGATCGAGAAGTGGGTAATCTCCAGCGAGCGGAGCCGAAAAGCCGTGTGGTTCATTTTCCCTGGCAGCCCGTGGCTCAGGGTGAGAAGCGCCGCGATGTGGTGATTGCGAGTACTCACCTGACGGCCAATAGGATATGGGCGGCTCGGCAATTGCGTGCAGCATTGGGTGGGTTTAGCTATCTTGCCCCGACGGGTACGCCATCAATGTTGATGGGGGACTTTAACATGTACCCCGATGGAGTTGCTGAGGTGCTGGCAGAAATGCGTGAGGGTTTCTCGGTGCTTGCCCATGGGCGGACCTACCCGAATTGGAAGCCTGCCGTGCAGATAGATCATGTGCTTGGCCGTTCGGTACGTGCCGTGGAAGAAAGAGATGGGGTGAAGGCCGGTTGTTTCAGAGCGGCTGGGATAAGCGGCGTCACTAAGCAAGGCTCCACGGATAGATCGCATGTAGCGGGTGTGCAGAGGAACGAGCAGACGAAAGGAGAATGCCGCGTGCCACCGGCACAGGTGCATCATTTCGAATACTCAGACCACGCCGCCTTGGCTGTGGACGTGGAAATATAGATGCGCGCGACCATATAGATGCAAACGCGCGGCGACTCGGAATCACTGACCAACTGTAGGCCCCGCGGGGCTCGAACCCGCGACCAATGGATTAAAAGTCCAGTGCTCTACCAACTGAGCTAGAGGCCCTCACCAATCCATGAAACGCAAGATGTGATACATCGGCGTTCCTTAAGGACGTCACAATACTAGCGTGGTTTACTCGCAAAGGACAATTCGGAGCATTACCGTTTTGGCCTATTGGCGGTACATGGATCTATTGCTCGAACCGAATGTAGAGAATCCGTGCGTCATCTTGTGATGTGAGAGACAATAGATATATAACGAAGCGTGCAGTAAAGATCTGCATTGCACAGTGCGAGGAGGAAGATCATGGCAACGAATAAGCCACGCAGGCCTGCGCAAATGAAGCCCGAGCAGCTCGATCTTATCGAGGCGAAAACCGATATTCCTTTCGATCTCGAGATAGCGCATGCCACCGCAAATGCAGTGGTGCCGATTGCCGGTGCGGAGATCGATCACGACGCCAGTGAACGCATCCTCAAAGTCATCGAGAGTGATGGTATCGATTCTTTGGCCGAAACATGGGCTGAAGCGCCCAATGATTCGCTTCCAGGCATATTGTGGCGCGGGTACCTCCTGGCTGAATGGATACACCGATTCCCTCAAGAAGTTGCTGTGAGGGTGCGTGCTGCCGAAGTAGCCGGAGATGATAATGCTGAAGCGCCGTCCGGTACGCCTCAAAGCGTTGGTAGTGGGCAAGAGCCGGATAGCTCTGCCGGTGAAGATTCCTCACGTGGGGCAGCAGTTCCGCAGGCGCGCACCATTGAAGAGGCATGGGAAACCGTGTTCCGTGGCGATTTCACAGGAGATTTTGCTGCAGTGCTTGCTGATTCTGCTCAGTTCACGGCTTTTATTGGGCAGGTTCAACCCGAGTGGATTGCAAGTGACGAACATCCGCTTGCTACTTTGGTGACCCGCCGTGATGATGCTATCGCTCGCGTGAGCGCAGAGTTCTCCGACGCGCATGAGCTACTCGGCAAGAATCTGCTGCGCTGAGTGCTAAACCCTGCGCAGCGGGTAATACGATCAGCCAACAACCCTAACACTAGAGATGATGACGCTATGAGCCTCAATGATACTGCCGGCGAAACCGCCCAGAGTTCTGCGACTACGAGCAATGAGCCAATTGGCACTCCCGATACGATTGATCGCATCGGCGTGGAGCTTAAAGGAAACACCGAGAAGTTCCCGAGTATGGAAGTGCCTGAGGATCAGGTGATTGATGACGACGCTGCGAGAGTACGCTTGCAGTTCGGCTCGCCCGTCTCCACAGTGAGGCTCATGCAGGCAGCAGAGCAGGCACGCGAAGCCGCTGTGGCGCAAGAGCTCCCGCTCGACGAGACGCGCCTTCCAGATGGGCGTTTCGGTGATCGTGAGATTTCGTGGCTGGCTTTTAACGAGCGCGTACTGGAGCAGGCCGAGGATCAAGATCTTCCCCTGTTGGAAAGAGCGTGGTTCCTGGCGATTTTTGCCTCTAATCTCGATGAGTTTTATATGGTTCGAGTTGCTGGGCTCAAACGCAGGATTGCTGCAGGTATGGCGGTTACGAAGTCGTCTGGTCTCACTCCCAGGCAGGTGCTTGAAGGTATCAATACTCGCTCGCACGAGTTGATGGCACGCCACGCTCGGGTGCTACGAGACGATATTCGCCCTAAGCTGTCTGAGGAAGGCATCGACATTCTGCATTGGAATGAACTTGGCGATACTGAACGTGAGCGTCTGCGGAAGTTCTATCGCAAACAGATCTTTCCGGTATTGACGCCCCTTGCCGTAGATCCTGCTCATCCCTTCCCCTATATTTCAGGGTTGTCGCTCAATCTTGCCGTGGTGGTGAAGAATCCGAACACAGGAAAAGAGCTCTTTGCCAGGGTAAAAGTCCCCCAACTTCTGCCACGTTTTATTGCTGTGGATTCCGAGGGGAGGCCATATCGCACGCAAGAGGTACCCCAAGATGCTGAGGGTCGCTCGATTTTCGTGCCTCTCGAGGAAGTGATCGGCGCTCAGCTCGCCACGCTATTCCCCGGGATGGAGGTTGTGGAGTACTCAACGTTTAGAGTTACGCGTAACGAAGATTTGGAGGTGGAGGAGGACGACGCCGAGAACCTTCTTACCGCGTTAGAAAAGGAGTTGAAGAGGCGCCGTTTTGGTGCAGTAGTGAGGCTTGAGGTAGATGAAAACTGCTCCAAACATGTGCTCGATCTACTCAAGCGCGAGCTCTCAGTGCGTGATGACGACGTCTTCCTCCTCCCAGCTCCGCTTGACTTAACGGGCCTCAACGCGATCCACGATCTTGACCGCCCGGAGCTGAAATACAAGAAGTATGTGCCTGTGACGGCTCGTGGTTTTGCGGAGGTGGAGAGTGCACGCGCCGCAGACGTATTCGATGCGATCCGGCGTAAAGAGATTCTGGTGCATCATCCCTACGATTCGTTTTCTACCTCGGTGCAACACTTCTTGCAGCAGGCCGCAGCCGATCCACATGTGCTCGCAATCAAACAAACCCTGTATCGCACATCTGGCGATTCGCCGATTGTGGATGCGTTGATTGCCGCAGCAAATGCGGGTAAGCAAGTACTTGCCGTGGTGGAGATCAAGGCTCGCTTCGACGAGCAAAACAATATCGAGTGGGCACGCAAACTAGAGCAGGCCGGCGTACACGTGGTATATGGCATTGTGGGATTGAAAACCCACTGCAAACTTTCACTTGTGGTGCGCCAGGAAGAAGATGGGTTACGCCGCTACTGCCACGTGGGCACCGGAAACTATAATCCGAAGACGGCGCGCGGATATGAGGATCTCGGCATCTTCACCTGTGAGCGTGACGTCGGCCAAGATCTGACGCGGCTGTTCAATCAGCTTTCTGGCTATGCCCCGAAAGCTAAGTTCCACCGTCTGCTCGTAGCGCCTCTAGGCATACGCGATGGTTTGATTTCCCGAATCGAACGCGAAATCGCCAATAAGAAAGCCGGAAAAGACGCATGGATCAAATTGAAAACGAATGCGATCGTGGACGAAAAGACGATCGATGCCCTCTATCGCGCATCCCAAGCTGGTGTGCCTGTAGAGCTTCAAGTTCGAGGCATTTGCTTGCTTCGCGCAGGGATTCCTGGGCTTTCGGAGAACATCACGGTGAGATCTATTCTCGGGCGCTTCCTAGAGCATTCACGCATCTATGCTTTTTGCAATGACGGCGATCCCGATGTGTTTATCGGTTCGGCTGATCTCATGCACCGCAATCTTGATCGTAGAATCGAAGCTCTGATCGCTATTGAAGATCCTGCTATGAAAGATCACCTCATTGATCTTGTAGCTATCGCTTGCTCCGATACCACATCTTCATGGAGGCTCACCGTGAACGGTTGGGAGCATATCACTCATGGTGCCGATGGGAAGAAGCTCGATAATATCCAAGATCTGTTGATGAAGCGTGCGCGCTCGCGGGTGGTGAACAACTGAAGTGGCTAATGGTGACGGTCTGCGCCCCCGTGAGCTCACGAAAGCCGATCCGAAGGCAGATGTGTACGCTGCAGGTGCCGTAGTATGGCGCCTTGGCCGAAAAGGGCTTGAGGTATTTGTTATCCACAGGCCGCGTTATCCGGATTGGTCGTTTCCAAAAGGGAAGATGAAGCCGCGTGAGAGCCTTCGTGGCTGCGCACTGCGCGAAGTCGAAGAAGAAACCGGGCTTGCGGTGGTATTAGGCAGGCCTCTCGGGTGGGTCGCCTATAAGCTCAGTGATGGTAGACGCAAAGCGGTGCACTACTGGGCGGCACGTGAAGTCTCCAGAAGCATGCCATACACAAACGCTCGAAAGGCAGTGAAACGAGCGCCCAAACAAGAGGTAGATTCAGGAAAATGGGTTGCACTGGGCAAAGCTCAGGTGCTCCTGACGGCACGCTCAGATAGGCAGCTCGCGAAACGTATCGCCGCATGGCACGATAGTGAGCAACTTGCCACTGAACCGCTCATCGTGCTCCGCCATGGCAAAGCCGTGAAGCGAGAACAGTGGAAACACGGAAAGGGTGCGGAGCGGCGCCGGCCATTAACAGCGCGAGGAAAACACCAGGCCGATGCGCTCGCGGTAGAACTCTCGGCGTACGGCATCGAGCATCTTGCTACCTCGCCGTGGAAACGCTGCCTCGACACTGTGAAACCTTATGCGCGCAAAGCGCGGTGCGATATTAGTTTGGTGGAAGCGTTTACGGAGAGAAACTACAAGATTACTCCGAGCCGACTTGAGAGCATCGTGGAAGATGCGGTGAATGAAAAAGAAGGCGTTGTAGTCCGCAGCGCCGCCCTTGCACTATGCGTACATCGGCCCACGCTTGCACAGATCGTGAAAACCATGGAGAAGCTATCGCCCTCTAGCGTGCAAGAGACGCTTCCCAAGCGTGACCCGTGGCTGAAAACCGCGGAGTATCTGGTAGTGCATCGGGCACGCAATGCTTCTGGCTCGGCCAAAAGCCGAGCCAAGATCGTGGATATCGAACGTGTAGGGCAGGTTGCGTAGCTGCTATGCATCGAGTTGTGTAGACACCGCCTCGACTTCCCCGGAGGACGGCCGTTCCTTTGTGTTCATGCGTTGCGCGCATCAGGCGCCGTCTGTGGATGCTGCACGACGATTCCGCTTAGCGCCGCCGTTGTACGTGCGTATATTGCATAGCGCTGTGGCCTGGAAACATTCGAGCGCGTAGAAACGAACCGATCAGGTGTATTACACAATGAATTGGATAATCGAATACACGATCATCGCAAAAGCAGCAGCGGCAGGCAGAGTGAGGAACCATCCGCCAACGATATTTCCTGCCACGCCCCAGCGCACTGCACTGCGGCGTCTCGTAGCGCCTACACCCATCACCGCAGACGTCATGGTGTGGGTTGTGGAAATCGGAGCGTGCCATAAAAACGCGGTCGTATAGAGCACAGATGCAGCCACCAATTCAGCCACGAAGCCACGCGTGGGATCCACTTCGGTAATGTTTTGCCCAAGCGTCTTCATAATGCGCACCCCGCCAGAGTATGTACCGAGCGAGATTGCTGCAGCTGCGCCGATCTTAACCCACAGTGGAATATCGGTACCTTGATGGTAACCACCGGCAACTAGTGCGAGTACTACAACGCCCATCGTCTTTTGTGCATCTTGAAGGCCGTGGCCCAGCGCGATTGCAGCAGAGGAAAAGATCTGCGCTCTACGGAAGCGGCGCATCGTCGTCTTATATGTGGCGGTTCGCAGCAAAAAGAGCACAAACTTCATCACTAAGAAGGCAAGACCGAAACCTACGAGTGGCGAAAGGAACATCGGGATCACAACTTTTTCACCGATTACAAGCCAGTGAACGGTAGTAGACGCAGCAAGGCCTGCGCCCGTGAGCCCGCCAATCAGAGCGTGGGATGACGACGACGGCAGGCCAAACCACCATGTGATGAGATTCCATACAATTGCGCCGATCAAACCGGCAGCTACCACTACGAGACCCGAGTCGTCTTGCGGAGGCGAAATAATACCCGAACCGATCGTCTCGGCAACCCCTGTGCCGAGTAGAGCGCCCACAAAGTTCATGATGGCTGCCATCACGAGAGCCTGTTCGAGGCTCAAAGCACGGGTGGCAACCGAGGTGGCAACAGCGTTCGCCGCATCGTGGAAGCCATTTGTAAAGTCAAAGACGAATGCGATCACAGCGATCGCGCATACAAGAAAAAGAGTGAGAGTCATGTGTGGCCTTAGGACTCTTTAATTGAAATCGTTTCAACTACTGCTGCAAGGTTTTCAAAGCAGTCGATCGCGGCTTCGAGGCGATCGAGCACAAACTTCATCCGCATCACGAGCATCGGGTGTGAATCGTCGTCTGCAAATAATTCAGACATCAGCGTTCGATATACGGTATCGCCGTGGTTTTCGAGCTGGTTGATCTCCACCCAGTAGGTGCGCATATTCTCGTCGATCTTTTCGAGCTTGCCGAGCGCCTGCGTGGTGATGCGTGCACAATTGCCGATGATTTCGATAAGTTTGAAAGCGTCTACTGGAAGCTCATCTACACGATACAGCACCATGTTGTCGCCAGCTTCGTCGATCATGTCGATGCAATCGTCGATAAGCGAGGTAAGGTTAAACAAATCCTCACGGTCAAATGGTAGTACGAAGCTCTGGTTGATTTTCTTCAGTACCTTATGGCTTGCTTCATCGGCGTCATTTTCTACGCTGTGAAGATGAGCGTTGAGGTTCACGCGATCCTCGCGGCTCGCATGTGCAAGATTGTTGAGTGCTTCTGCTGCCCGCTCAAGATGGCTGGCCTGGATTGCGATAAGGTCGAGCACAGACTCGCCTTGTGAGAATCGATTGAAAGCCACGAGTTCCCCTTTAACGTGAGGTTAATAATTCTCACTGCCAGAATACGGCATAAACGCCTCTGCACGATAACTCCGTTTACTTAATGTTTACTCTTCGTGTGTCACTTGCTGACGGGTGAATTGTTCCTGAATACGGTTTTAGGCAACGGCTAAGCGAGTACGCAAGATGTAACAGCGCATTCAGTAGCGTAGACGACATTAAGAAGAGGAACCAGGTATGTGCTTCGAGTAGCACTAGCGGCACATGTTGGGGAAATATCGCCCCTGGCGTATCTGGAACCTGATACTTTTCGAAGCTCCTTTGACTTCGCCTCGTGGCTTGAAACCGTGAACAAACGGATTGAACGGGCACAAGAGCGAAATGATGCGATCCGCCACTGGTACGCCCACCATGACGGCTCCGTACCAATCCGAAACTATCGAACCTTCCCGCCAAAGAAAGCAAACACCTGTATGGCGTGACCGAATTGATCACGTGTGTGCTGACGATTGTTTCTCCCGGAAGTAGCTGGCGTGCCAAAATCGACAAACTCACTACTTCAGAATTGACGCCAATCCATGCAAGATCCATATTCGAGATTGGATATCCAGACTAGTAACCCATCTGTAGATATTGCCGGCTAGCTGTGGATACGCGGAAAGCCGCTCGAAAATGGAACACCTCAACGTGGCGCTCGTGGTGATGTGCACAGAAAGTAGTGGTATGCGCAGAAGGTGGTGACGTGCACACTAAGATGACGCGTCACGCGAGCACACGAGGCGCAAATTACGTGTTCGCATTGAATCCAATTACACTGTTGGTGTGGCTTTAACTATCGGTATTGCAGGTCTTCCGAACGTCGGTAAATCAACACTATTCAATGCGCTCACTCGTGCAACGGTGCTCGCGGCGAACTATCCCTTCGCTACTATCGAGCCGAATGTGGGTATCGTGCCTCTCCCTGACGAGCGCCTCAACAAGCTCGCTCAGATGTTCCATTCGGCGAAAGTAGTACCCGCAACCGTGAGCTTTGTTGATATTGCAGGCATCGTGCGTGGAGCTTCGCAAGGAGAAGGGCTCGGCAACCAGTTCCTCGCAAATATCCGCGAAGCCGATGCGATCTGTCAGGTGACGCGCGCTTTTGCTGATCCGGATGTAACGCATGTGGATGGGCGCGTAGACCCTGCAGCAGATATCGAAACGATCACTACTGAACTCGTGCTCGCTGATATCCAGACGCTCGAAAAGCAGATCCCGCGCTTACAAAAAGAAGTGACGGGGAAGAAGATTGAAAAGGCCGTGTTAGAGCAGGCTCAGCTTGCCCTCGACTTCCTCGAAAAAGGCCAGACTCTCTCCGCCGCAATGGCCGCTCCCAAGAGTGGGCTGGATCCCGAGGTTGTAAAAACCTTCCAGTTGATGACGTCGAAGCCATTCATTTACGTGTTCAATACAGATGATGCTGGCTTGGCCGACGCCGATATGCAAGCCAAACTTCGTGAGCTCGTTGCGCCCGCTGAGGCAATCTTCCTTGATGCGAAATTCGAAGCAGATCTGGTGGAGCTCGATGAAGACGAAGCTCGTGAGATGCTTATCGAATCCGGCCAATCAGAATCCGGCCTCGACAAACTTGCCCGTGTAGGGTTCGAGACGCTGGGTCTGCAAACCTTCCTCACTGCGGGTGAGAAAGAAAGCCGCGCATGGACGATACGTAAAGGCTGGACCGCTCCCCAGGCAGCCGGCGTCATCCATACCGATTTTGAACGCGGCTTCATTAAGGCCGAGGTTGTATCCTATAGCGATCTCATGGAATGCGGTGGCATGCACGAGGCGCGCGCGGCTGGAAAGATCCGTATGGAGGGCAAGGACTATATCATGCAAGACGGCGACGTCGTCGAGTTCCGTACTGGGCTTACGTCTGGGGGTAAGAAGTGAGCGAGCAGGCCGCAGTGGCAGTCCCCAGCGGCGACGAAGCGCCGGACGGCAAGGTCGTCACTATACTCCGGCATCCAGGTGCCTGCCAAGCCTGAAGAGCTGCTCGCGGTCCAGCCGTTTGCCCGCCAACTTGTCGAGGACTACGGCTACCCCAAGGGGCACATCCGCACAAGGCCCCAGTGGCACGTGAAGGCGCGCCCGTCGCACCGGGCGAAGACTTATCCGGTCGACATCGCCGTCTTTAGTGGCGACCAGCATCGCGACGAAGAGCGTACTCGCTCACTGAAAGACCTCATTATTCGGCTAGCGAAACTGACAGGTCTGTCCCCAGGGGTGGAGGTCTGTGTCAAGAAAGGTGAACAAGGTTCCATCGCTCACCAGCTTTGCCAGGCTGTTGTAGGCTTTGACGAGCCGCTCGTGTTTATCAAAGAGCCTGCCCTGATCGTTACGGGTTTTCTCACTCAGGAACCTGCTCCATCGATCATGCCATGCGTTAAAGCTATCAATCCACGCGGCGCGTGCTGCGGGTGTTTTCACGTGTAAAAGGTCAATGCCTATCCGGTAGAGTTCCCTGCCACATTGGGTGCGTGAGCGTGTGGTGGTATAGCGTTTGACCTGGTTAAACGCATGGAACGTGCAGCGAGATAATCATGTCATCCAAACCCGCAAACGTCGCTGACCGGGCGGGACAAGATGCGACTTAAACGTCCCAGCACGATCACGAGGCTGATCAATTGTGACCGAACCAACTTCCGTCTTTACCGTCTTCGGGCTTGTCCCGTTACGTGAGTTCCCACTACCACGCCCAGCCGGATCATGCTTGCCATAGCCAAGATGATCGGTAAGTTCAGCCTTCATCCCCCCGCTCAGAACTCGACTCAACCAAACGATCAAGCAAATCATCATCAATCAACTCCCGGCGCAGCCTGCGAGCCTCTGACTCAGAACCTGAAACATCCATCATAGTCATAGTCAATCCTCTTTCTCCTCGACTGACCACTTACACAAACAATCTGACACCCTCCAACCGCGCCATGAGGCCGTGCATTACCTGATATCGAAGGGGTATACACAGCGTCTGGCCTGTCGGGTAGCCGGGCTATCACGCATCCGATTGTGAAACGACTCCACAAACCCGTTACACCACGGCTGACCAGGCGGAATAAACGCCCTCACAGCACCGACCTCATCAGACCACCTGGGCTAAGGCACGAGAAATGAACTCCGGCTCATTATCCATCCGCAGCACGTCAGGACAGCCCCGCTCCACCACAGCAACATCAAGCAACTCAATGACATCTTTGGCAGTCACCGTACGCCCCAGAGTAAACCTGACATGCTCACGAGTGAATCATCAACAATGTTGCAGATCTTGATTGCCCGACCCCGCCAGTCGGAATCAAACTGGAAATCCAGCGCCCACACATGCCCAGGATGATCAGCCTTGACCTGCTGCTCAGGACTAATCCCCGCCCTTAGTCGTTTACCCTTGCGCCGTGGAACAACCCGCAAATTCTCTGCCCGCCACAAGCGACGGACAGTCTCACGACCAACATCCCAGCCTTCAGCCTGGGCACGCTTCCAGGCCCGCCGATAGCCCCATCGATGATGCTCATCAGCAAACCGTACTAGTCATGCCCGCAGATCGGCATATTTATCCGACTGTGATGACTGGCTGGCCATAACACGATGACGTCCATACGAGCTGCGTGATAGCCCGGCTACCCGACAGGCCAGACGCTGTGTATACCCCTTTGATATCAGGTAATGCACGGCCTCATGGCGGCGGTCCGGGCTTAAAATTTTCCCTCGATCAGCTCCCGCATTGCTGCTTTTTCCCGCTCGGCTTGCCCCAGCAGACGTTCCAGGCGAGCGACACGATCACGCAGTGCTTTGAATTCACGGGCCTCAGTACGAGACATGGCTCCATATTCCCGCTGCCAGCGGTGGAATGTGGCCTCACTGATCCCGACTTCACGGCATGCTTGGCTGATGGTGGCTCCACCATCGCGCAGTGTGACGATTTGTTCAAGCTTGGCCACGATCTGCTCGGGTGTATTTTTCGAAAACTTCTTCACGTGTCTATCTTTCCAGCCCTTGTGGGGCTTTCTGTTAGACACTCAAGTCAAATGGTCCGAAAACCCGGAGCACTCCAAGGACAACGGTATCACGCTTGAACTGTTCGGAGTACCTAGGCATGAGGGTAGATTACCTTTCTCCCCAACCCAACAGGGCCGGGTATCAGGTGTCCACCAACAAGGGGTCAGGTCCAGGCGAATATGATGAAGCTCTCATCTGCTATGTCGCGGCTACGCGAGCCAGCTAGATGATGGGGTATTTGGCGTGGGTGACTTGGCGGGTGATGCCGAGACTCGACACCGATGGTTTGCTAAGTGGCACCAGCCTCTCGAGCTGCGTAACCAGTGTTGATCAACTTCTGGTTGGCTCGAGCAACGTTGCGGCTAGATTCGAGGCTTGCATCATCAATATCGCAATCAGCTTCGACTGCGTTAAGCCTGGCTTCGAAATAGTCGGCATCAATGTCGTTATTGATGTGTCGTAGCTGTCCTTACGGCCAGGGTTTAAATCTATAAAGATACCTGCTACATCGCAGCTACTTCTCACGCATGAGATAGGTGCATTTTTTGCCGAGCACATCCGTATAGGATACCCGCTGGATGCTGTGTTTCCGGGATTTAGAAACTGGAGAAATGTCCTCCTCTTTGACAGAACTAATCTTCCAAGTATCCCCCTTAGAAGGAGCGAAGAAAAGACCGGGCGGCAACTCGTTCGCGGTCAGATCTCCAGCATAGCTGCCATGCTGCTCTATCACAAGATCGCGAACCAAAGCTCTTTCATTCCTGATGGCTACTCCCCATTCGTTGTCGCCTCTGACTGCCCACCACGCCGCTATTTGGGCAGCTTTCTCACTGTCAAATGATTCACGCCATGCCTTAAAAGTATTTAATTGTTCTTCAATCACCGCTTTTTGCTTCTCTACATCTTCGCTAGTTTCTTTAGATTGTCTGATCGAGTAAAACGACACCACAAGAGCTGGGAGCGCGACAATTACCCCAGCCCACTCACCCAACGATCCGAATTCCATGATAAGACCCCCAAATTATGCTGTATTTTACAGTAAACACCTAGCACATCATTGTACTGAACCCCAATTCTTGGACAGTGTGATTCTATCCGATGGTGGTTAGTGCGTGTTGCCGGTATTCGTTTGGGGTCATCCCTCCGAGCCGTTCTTGCATACGCTCAGTGTTGTACCACTGTATGTACTCGTCAATCGCTGCGCGTAGCTCGCTGATGGAAGCGAATGAGTCATTGTTGAACATTTCTTCTTTCAAGTGAGAAAAGAAGTTCTCCATCACGGAGTTATCGTAACAATTGCCCTTACGGCTCATGGATTGAACGCACTGATGCTCAACTAGCTGACTGATCCATGACTGGTGCTGATAGTGATAACCCTGATCAGTATGAACAAGAACACCTTCAGGATCACCCGCTACACGAAAAGCATTTTCAGGCTCAACGCGGACACTTTCGTTGTAGGAGACACCGAAAGAGTGTGAGCAAGAATCGAATGATCACACAAATCCATCACCGCAGACAAATACAGCTTCTGCCCCGAGATCTGGAACTGGGTAATATCGGAGACCCATTGTTGATTCGGCTTTTCCGTGGCAAACCGCCGATCTAAATGATTATCAGCCCGACGTGACGTTGTACCGCGGTAAGAGTTGTAACACTTACGCTTCCTCGTTTTAGAGCGTAAACCGAGCTGCCTCATCAACTTAGCAACAAGCTTGCGCGACACACACCACCCATCACGCAGCAGCTGAAGCCGAACACGGCGATAACCATAACGCTGATGGCTTTTATCGAAAATCTTCCGAATCGCCTGTTTCACCTTCACATGCCGGTCCTGAGCCTGCATCTGCCCCAGCTGATAATAGAACGTCGATCGCGCCAGATTGGCTACCTGTAACAGTACCGGCAACGGGTATTCAGATCTGAGAGTGGCAACCACACGGGTCTTTTAGCCTTGCCCCTGATCCCTCAGATCTCGTAATTTTTTCAAATACGCTACCTCTGCTTTTAACCTCGTATTCTCCTCAATTAACGCAGCATCCGGAACCGTCGCGCTCCTCTCGGGATCAGGGCTAGCAATCAACGTTTTCGGCTTCCTACCACGCCTTTTCGGGCGTAAGCCCTCATCACCAGCTAAACGCCACACCCGCACCCAGGAATACACGATATCAACCGAAGAAAAATTAAACTCTGCCGCCAACTGCCTCGCACTCTCACCAGCAAGAAAACGAGCAACAACCGAGCGCTTGAACTCCCACGAGTAAACAGCTTTCGTATCACGTGCCACAAGCGCCATTCTCCCATGCATAACCCACCTGTCATAAAGAAGATTCACCGGCCGAAACGGCAACCCAAGTTTTCTCGCTGTGGCTCGAGAGCCATACCCCGCCTCAAACGAATCAACAGCCGCCTCTCGCTGCTCCACCGACAACGAACTATCAGGACGCATAACACCCCCTACCCTAAAACTGAACAAATAACCGTCCAACTTTCAGGGTTCAGTACAGGTCAATACCCCGTTTGATTCCAAGTTTTTGTGTGCGAGGGGCTCAGCCCGCTGACCTGTGACAAGCTCGTAGAGATTCGAGGGCCCCTACCTAAGAACATGAGGGTAGCTAACAATTATTGTCAGCTACCCTCATATGGAATCAGTGCACTCTAGTCGGTTCTGATTAGACACCATGCATGGGAGAAATCAAGCTTCGTTAAGTCGCTTTGTCGAATCCATACTTCTAGATTTCCAGCGTCTCCAAACCAGCCATTAAGTGCAGTCCAAGATTCTACTGTTGCCAGTAAAACATGCGTATCAGAATCAGTAATAGGAAGAACGATCTGGAGTAGTTCTTCAATTCCTGTCTTTCCATTCCATGAGTGCCCACCAAGATGCGTAAATGGGATGGCGTAATCGGTTTTTTGACCGAAGCGTTGTTCGTGCCAAGTTTGCTGGAGATCTTCAATGCAGTGTTCCCATGCCTCAAATGTAACGTCGTTAGCAGAAGAGACATCGGGATATGCGGGTAGGGTAAAACCGGGCATGAGGAGCCCTTGTTGACATTCCTCCCCGGAGATAGGCTCTGACACGCTACTTGGACTCACTAAATCTAAGCCTTGTATGCTGGGAATATACCTCACAAGCCATCCGGCATTCTTCGCATCCTCGCTCTCACTGCCGTAGGTTTCCAAGTCGTGATAAATCTCTAGAAAACCTTCCGGTAGAGCGCAATAGTTTCCCCAAGAAGCCGCCATTTCGGGATGAGGTTGCGCTTCACTCAAGCAAAAAGAAGCAACGTGAGCCAAGGGCTTACCCGCAGTATTGTGCGGCCAGTCAATCCCGGAAATTCCAGGACCTCCAAGCCAAGAAATCCACACACCGCTGGTGAAGTAATCGGCTAAGCTGGCATCCCCTGGTTCAAAGGACGCCTCAGAAAACAGAAAACACGGCTGCGGTATTAAGCCAGTTGCCCCCCGGCTTGAAAGCCACTTCCTCACGTCATCTTTGAATCCACTAACAGGAAGCATAGGTTATCTCCTCCTAGTTAAAGCGACACGCCACAATACTTCAATAAAGCCACACCAACGCTGTGTTGCTTCTCGAATTTTTGAGAGTGAATCCATTGCCGTAACGTCTGATTCTTGCCTGTGGCAGCACCAAACTTCCTAATGCCTTTCTTTGACATCCATGAGTTAATGCACTTCTGGTGAACCGCAGTAGGAATCTGTACTAGATTGTTTTTATTGTGAATCCATCGCGCGTCAAAGCCGCGTTTTTTAATAGTGGCCTGCTCAACAATATGGTGCCATTGGTATCCTTTTTTAACGCCATACGCGTTCTTAAATGCTTGAAATGTTCTATACCCTCCACTAATTGTTGCTTTGGCCCCTACTCGAATGGTTTGAGCAACAAATGCGCGTACAACGTGAGGTGCAAGTATCCGTGCGAGTGACACTAGAGCAATAGGCACAAGAGGAAGTGGGTCAGCTACTACTGGGAATACAGCTTCGGATGTATCTACTTGCTGGATCAGATGGTTATCCTTGACCGAAAAAGTAGTTGGCAGTGCTGCGCCATTAGCGTCAATAGCCCAAGGTTGAGCAAATAAACCTACTAGTACGGTTCCATCTGGAAGATCCGTGGTCTCTTCTAAAGATGCAAGTGATTCTTCATCTAGGTATGTGCCATCCGGCAGCATACTGGAGAGTAAATCCGCAGATTCTTCGGGGCTGAGGTATTCTGCTGGGAAAGCGTTGGCATCTGCCAGTATCCCCACAGTCCCATCTTCAAAAAGATGCAACCACTGTCCATCGGGCAAAGAAGTATCGTATTCGTATTCGTGGATGCTATTGTCGGTATACGTATCATCCGCTAGTGTCAAAAGCCTAGTAGCGCCCTCGGGAAGCTGTTGCACGAGATGTTTTAAACCATTATTGTCACTTTCTATTACCGCAAAGTCGCCAGACACGGATTTCTGGTCGTTGCTATCCGCCAGCTCGAGAGAGAAGTTATCTCCGTATATTTCGGATAAATCAACTTCTGCTTCACCCGTAAGGTCGTCCTCGCCAATCAATGAATCAACGTCATCGATAGCCAATGTGGATACGGGCGCTTCCCCGTCAATGTCGGCGATATCTAGAATATGGGAAACGTGTTGAACGGCTTCGGTAGCAGACATTTCACTGACGGCAACTGTGTTAATCTCAGTTGCCGTTGCGGGAATGGCTCCTAGAGCAGTAATCATGAGTGACGCTGCTGTAGCTGAAGCAATGCACGAGACGCGTCGTTTTATTGGAAAAATGTTCAAATCAATCTCCTGTCGTGTTGGGTGAGATCTACCGCGCGGCAGTGATATCGACTCTAGGCGTTTCTTTATTTAGAAAGCAATTATATTTTGTAAATATACCGCGTGCGCCACCTGTCCCCATCAAGCGCGGAGATACGTGAGTTGCAGGGTTTACACAAAGCCATCAAATTCTCGAAATCATGCGTCCCACCTTTGGATAGCGGGAGAATGTGGTGGACTTCCTGCGTCGGAGTCAACCGCCCGTCTTTTTGGCGCTGTTCACACAATGGGTGCTCAGTCACATAACGGGCACGAATCCTGCGCCACTCGCGTCCGTAGCGTTTATCAATCTGCGGGTCACGCTCGTACTTGCGGTAGTTGCGTTCAGCTATCTTGGCGTGCTCGGCGCAATACCGGTTGTGGGTCAGGCGCGGGCAGCCGGGATAAGAACAAGGGGTGGCGGGTTTGTGTGGCATGGGTTTCGCCTCCAGCCAGGTACAGGAAAGCCCCAAACCAACCGATGTGGCTTGGGGCTTTACCTATTTTTCGACTAGTTACACTATACCGGACTGAAACAGGCGATGTCGTCCGTGATTTGTCCAAGCGCCTCAGCGTCCGTACAGCAAGCTGGTGAAGTGATCCAGCGCGGCGCGTCTGCGGTTGTAGGCGGTGGAGCGCTCTACATGCAGCCGGTCTTGCAACTCAAGAATCGCATCAGTAGCGACTCATAGCCAGAGAGAAAGCACGTCTCCAGAATCGTGCGCTCTTCATCGGTGAGCGCTTGCCATGCGGGGCTGAACCAGTCCATGTAATCCTTTGCTTGCAGGTATTTGCGGGTGCGGTTGTCGATGCGTTCCATGTGGCGCATGATCTGATCCTCGCTCGCGTGGGGGGGGGTTGAAACAGCCACGGCTCCCGTCCAGCTTCGGTGAGGACAAGCTGGGCACGTCGGCTTTGATTGCTTTCAGGTCGTCGGGTGTGGAGGCGATGATGGCTTCCATCGTGGCGTAATCACGTAGCGCTTTAATCGCAGCGCCTTGACAGTCGACGTAGCGCCAGGTGATGTCGGTGTCTTGGTTCGTGACGCTCATGAGTGTGCTCCTTTCAAGGTCTGCGCTACCGCGTCGATGAGCGCCGATTGGGTCATGTTCTTCGATTCGAGTGCCGCCAGAATCCGCTGATCAATCGAATCCTTGGTCGCAATATGCGTAATAGTAACCGGCTTGGTCTGGCCTTGCCGATACAAGCGCGCGTTCGCTTGCTGGTACAGCTCGAGACTCCAGGTTAGCGAATACCAGATGAGCAGGTTGCCACCGGCTTGGAGGTTGAGCCCATGCCCAGCGGAGGCTGGGTGGATCAGCGCGAGCGGAATCTGGCGCGCATTCCACGCCTCGATGTCGCTACTGGTTTTGAGCTCCTGAGCCTCTGGGAATCGTTCGGTGATTCGTTGCAGGTCGTGTCGGTACCAGTACGCCACCAGTAGGGGCTGACCGTTGGCTGCCTCTACGAGGTCTTCCAGCGCGTCGAGTTTCCGGTCGTGCACCTCGATGACATCGCCGTGTTCGTCGTAGATCGCTCCCGAGGCGAGCTGCAAGAGTTCGCCGCGTCCACGATCTGCCCGTCGAGGTCGAGCACCATCTCGTCCCGCAATCGCTCATACACCTCCCGCTCCCTGCCATCCAACGTTACTGACTGAGTGGTGACGGTGAGTTCAGGCAGTTGGAGGTGGTCGGTGGTGCGCATCGACAACGTGATAGCGCCGATCGCAGCATAGATCTGGTCCTCAGCACCCGGGCGGGGCTTATAAGTGAATACCTGCATACCGTTGCGTTTGTCGGGGGTGAACCAGCGGTTGCGGTAGTGGGAGATGAACCTGCCGAGGCGCTTGCCTTCGTCAAGGAGCCGGAACTCGGCCCACAAATCCATCAAACCGTTGCTCGCAGGCGTACCAGTCAAGCCCACGATCCGTGTGATGTTCGGCCTCACTGTGGTGAGAGCTTTGAAGCGCTGCGCACGGTGATTCTTGAAGCTGGAGAGCTCGTCGATGACGACCATGTCGAACGGCCACGCCGAGCCCAGCTGTTTGACCAGCCAGGGCACGTTCTCCCGGTTGATGACCGTCACCATCGCGTTCCTGGCGAGCGCGTCCAGCCGCTCGGTTTTGGTGCCGACAGCGATAGCGATCGTCAGCCCCGCGAGGTGATCCCACTTCGCGGCCTCTGCTGGCCAGGTGTCTCGGGCGACGCGTAGTGGGGCGATGATCAACACCCGCCGCACCTGGAACGAGTCCAGCAGGAGGTTCCAGATCGCGGTCAGGGTGATCACGGTCTTGCCGAGTCCCATCCCGAGCAGGATCGCGGCTTGCGGGTGGGTCTCGATGAACCGGGTGGCCTGGGTTTGGTAGTTATGCGGCTGATAGTGCATCGAGCACCTCCTCAACGCCTGCCAGGCTGTCGACGATGAGCACGGCCATGTCGTGATCGGTCAGTTGCTTCATGCGGCGCGCTTGGATGGGGCGGGGTTGGCGTCCGGGTGCTTTCAGTTCGACGAAGACGACGCGTCCATGCATGATGCAGATGCGGTCTGGGACACCATTGGTGCCGGGGCTGACGAGTTTCCAGCAGATCCCGCCAGCCGCCTCAACGCCGTGTTTCAGGGCTTGTTCGATGTGGTGTTCGTTCATGGTTGTAGTACCTCGAGGTTTGTGCGAGGTGACGACCGGTGACGAGTCAATCCATACCTTTTCTATAGAGAAATACACTCTGTATTTTCCTTACGCGGGGTATAGAACTGATCGTCATCGGTCGTCACATTCAGTGGCTTAGTGGGTAGTGTCGAATTCGGATTTGATGGCTAAACCGTGGACGAACATGCCGTTTCTGGTTTTCTTGCGCACATAACCAGCTTGTTCGACGGCGGCGTTGAAATCCATCATTGGACGAGCCCACCCGGCAGTGTTTTGTGCCCACGCCCGGTAGGTCTGGTAGAGATCGCCCGCACGCTCTGACAGGCCAGGGTCGACGTCACAGGAGTCCTCGAGGAATTGGGTGAACCAGTCGTTGTCTTCCCGGTATGCCGCTGACGCTTCCACGACCTGTCGGGGCGGGTTGAGGTGGTAGTCCTCTGTGTGGATGAGGCGTGCGCCGTCCATGATCCACGCCAGAATCGCCCCGCCAGCGTGCTGATAGAGGTAGTCGGCGTAGTTCTTGATGTTGCTAGATCCTTCGATTTTCGCTTCGAACGGGATGACGATCAGCCGCCGCCAAATACCCGCATCCATCGCCCCCACCCTGGGTAGGTGGTTGGTGTAGAGGATGAGGGTGTGGGAGGGCGTGAAGGCGAAAGGGTCTTTGAATTTCTTTTCCGCAGAGATTTCGTCCGTGGAGGCCAGCTGTTTCACATTCGAGGTCGATAGCCGCATCCCTTCCTCGGTCTCGGCCGCGATCAGCAGACGTTTTCCGCGTGCTTCGGCTAGTTCGGGTTTGACGTTGCGCCGCACCCCGACGGTAAGCGCGTCTGCCGAGATCGAGCCGGAGTAGTTGCCCAGCACGCGGGCGATCGTGTTCCAGAACGTGGATTTGCCGTTGCGGCCGTCCCCGTAGGCGATGACGAGCGCTTCAACGAATACCTGCCCGATCGCCGCCAACCCCACAATCCGCTGCACATATCCAATCAACTCTTGGTCGCCTTGGAAAAACACATCCAGGGCTTCGGCCCAGATCTCGGCACCCTCAGTGCTTGGGTCACAGCTGGTCTGTTTCGTGATCAGATCCGCCGGATCATTTGGTCTACCCGAACTGAGCCCGAGGCGTAGATCGTAGGTAGGTGTCGGGGTGTTGAGCAGGTAGGGATCCTGGTCAAGGTCGCGGGTGCGTACCTGCAGGATCGGCCCGGCCTCCCGCAGTGTGGCGGTGATATTGCGCGAGAGTCTGCGGTTGAGCGCGAACTTGCGGTACGCGAGTGCTTCTTCGTGAGCGGTAAACGCGTCAATTTGGGTACCGGAGAGTTTGGCTGCGCCGCGTGCTTTCGACGAGGCCGAGGCGATCACCAGGTGAGCGCCCGTGGCCTGCATGCGTTCCCACGCTTGAGCAACGTGGGCGTTGGCCTCATCTAGCTGGCGGGCGGTCAGTTCTTGAGCAACGCCTTGTGCGGACAGATCGTTTTCGACCCAGAATCCGCCCTCGAACACCAGCCAGCGGGTGGCCAGCGAGTAGCGGATTTTAGAGGCGTATTCGCCAGCGAGCGTGTCAGCTGCCCCACATCAGTGAAATCCTCCGGTTTCAATCCTGTGAGCGCGGCATACACCTCTGGTGGCACATATCCGGGAGTGGTGGCGACCTTGGTGGCGAACCGCAACGCCGAGGTCCAAATGCTCTCCACTTCTAGGGCTGGTGGGGGTGGTTCGCACAGCCCGGCTTTGCGGTCGAACAGTTCACGGGCTTGCGGACTATCCCCGTAGCGCACGAGCACTCGTCCCGCGAACCGCGACAAGGTGGCGTTCCGTGCCCCTGGTGAGATCGCCTGCGTCGCAGTATCGAAAGCGGCGAACATGTCCGCGTCCACCGCCTCCACCAGCCACTCATCAAGCAGCTTGCCGTCATCGTGATTCGTGACTTCAGGGGCGGGGTGGCCGTAGATGAACCGGCTCGCGTCGACGGCGTTTGGGTCGAAGAACTCGAATCGGGCGGCGAGCTGTTTCTTCAACCCCGCATAGGCCTCCGCGTCCGTTACCGGGGTGATGGGGAAGTAGACGTGGAAACGCGGCCTGGCCGACTGCGCCCTTTTCGCTCGCATGTGGTTGCGTGACGTGGCGGTCATGAACCCCACCCCCGACACCAGTCCTGCTAGAGATTCTGGGGTGACCCACTCGTCAGGATCCTCGCTGTGGGAGTTATCCACATCCATTACCAAACAGTTCGAACTGAGGAAATTGGCCGTTGAGCGTCGTCCGCCCTGATAGTCGGCCACCACGTGATCCAGGCGCGCCACCGCTTCGAGATCAGCTACGGTGGTGACCTCATACCGGTTCGGGTAGACGGCATTGTTTTGTTGTCCTACGACGGTGGCGGTGTACATGGTCATCGGTGTCATAGGGCGACCTCCTCAAAATCGGCCGAAAAGTACTTCACGGGTAGGTCGAGGTGGCGTGCCCACTCGATCTCCACGCGCATGCCCGCCGACACGCGGGCGGTGTAGACCCAGATCGCCTCACACTTGCTTAGAAGAATTCGGTTGAAGAACATCGCCAACTCCCGCTCAGATGGATCATCATCGTTCATGAACTGGGGATAGTGCAGGTGCGGAGCCAACGGAATCTTGCACTTAGCTACGGCATGTGCACAGAACGCGCGCGCCAGTACTACGTTCGCTTCCACGTCACCCGAATAGGGCGAGCAGATGTAGACCAAGGGCCGGTAGCCATACTCGGCCCGCTGCACGTTTTTCAGTGCTTTGAACGCTGTCGGATCGGGGTAGCCCTTTGTGTTGCGGGGCGAAAACCCCACATCCAGGCTCGACAAAACAGTGGCAGTCATTGAACATCACCGCAGTCCTGCTCAATGACGGGCAGCAGACCGAGCTGGTTCTTCAGCAGGTCGTAGATGAACAGGCGGCCCTTTTGCGTCCAGTACATGTGGGTGCGGGTTTTACCCTCGTTGTACTCGTGGGTTTTGGACTGGGTGTAGCCCTGCTCCGCATAGTTGGCGTAGAGGAACCAGCGGCCGGACTGGCGAAACTGCACCCCCTGCTCATGCAGAATCTGATTCATCCGCTTCGCCGAAAGCCCGTAATCTTTGGCGATTTCGGTCGTCGTCAGCAACGAGTCTGACTGCAACACGATGTCGTAGTAGGAAATCTTCGGGGCAGCCTCAAGCAAGGCTTGTTCGGCGGCCAGCCGCTTGGCTCGCTCGGCCCGCAGCTGCACGATTGCCCGCTCAAAGAATTCGTCGTTGGCCAGGAGTTCGTCGATCGCGTACATGCCGTGGCGGCGGATTGTCGGCAACACCTCATCAACCACCCAAGCCTCGAACTGCTGCGCGGCCGGGAGCTTGGAGGACATGATCAGCCGGTACAGGTCACCCTCGGTAATGAACCTGACCTGCTGGATACCGCCAGCGGTGTTAAGGGGGTAGTGTTTCACGACCCCCTTACAGTGACGTGCCAGAGCGTCTTTCGTGTTGACGTATCCGAGGGCGGTGGCGACGTCCCGGCCACAGAAATAGACCGCGCCCTCCTGCTCGATAGTTCGGATTGTTCCGAAGGTATCGCTAGTGAACGTCTGCAAAATTGTGGCAGCCATGATCGGCTCCTTCCTGAGAGCCACATAGGCAAATTGCGCCGGTTGGCGCACAAGTTTTACGGCTCTCACTTCACTGCCGACGACGGTGGAAATGTTTAGCTCAGATCAGAAAGCCGGGTATACCCCGTGGAAGCTTGAAGGAATCGAACCGAAGAATGTGGGCATGGATAAGTCAACAGTCATGACGCTGCTGGATTTGATGGACGACGAGATGATCTTCGAATGGTCATACCGCGTACGCACCGACACCCGTCCCTGCGCTGACAAACTCTATGCGCTTGTAGGAGAATACCTGGGGAGCGTGTACGCGGATTAGTCCTTACGATAAAAGTCGCACTCGTACCCGTCAGCTGCGAGCGGCAGTCCGTCCGCCCAGTCGGGCACAGTGGCCATAAGACCACAGATCTCCTCAACGCTGGCGGTGGCGGTTTCGACGACGATCTCGTCGTGGACATGCATGACGATCCGATGCCCAGCCTGGCTTACTTGGTGCATGCCGTAGACGAGCAGGTCGCGGGCAATGGCCTGGACAATGTTTTCGGTGAGCTTGCCACCATAGGTCTCCAAGGTGCCCCATTTACGTCCGGTAGTGACGGCGTCGTAGAGGATGGAGATGCCACCGAAACGGTTCTCACCCAACCTCGGTTTTACGTAGGCGAGCCTGCGCCCAGATGGCAGCACGATGAAGAAGATCCCGGACTCCACCGTGAACGTCAGCGGCCCGACACGGGTCGGTTGACGGGTAGAGATCGTGTCGATCGCGGCGGCATTGATCTGCGCCCAGAGGTCGACGATGTTGGGGTTGGCTGCCCGCCATGCATCCACCAACGGCTGCAACTCGTGTTCGGCGAGCCCCATGCGCAGGGCACCCATAGCTGTCAGCGCGCCGACGCCGCCTTGATAACCGCAGCTGAGTACTGCAACTTTTCCTTTCTGCCGCAGGTCGGCGTTGAGGCCGTGCTTTTCGACGGGGACGCCGAACATTCTGCTGGCGGTCTCGCAATACAGATCCTTGCCTTCCTCAAACGCTTTGAGGGTGGTGGTTTCTCCGGCGAGCCACGCGATCACGCGGGCTTCAATCGCCGAAAAATCCGCAACCACGAACCGGTGGCCTGGGGCGGGGATGAAGGCGGTGCGGATCAGCTGGGACAGTGTGTCAGGCACTGACGGATACAGCAGCTCAATTGCGTCGAAGTTTCCCGTCCGCACGAGTGCCCGGGCCTCGTCAAGGTCTGGGAGGTAGTTGCGGGGCAGGTTTTGGACTTGGACGAGGCGGCCTGCGAATCTGCCGGTGCGTCCTGCACCGTAGAACTGGAGGAAACCCCGCCCGCGCCCATCACGCCCGGCGACGTGTTGCATCGCCTCGTACTTCTTTACTGAGGACTTTGCGAGTTCGCCACGCAACTCCAACGCCTCACGAACATCTCCCGTCGCTGTTTCGAGTGCGGTGGCGACTTCGGTCTTGGTCAGTGAGGTCATGTGGCAGCCGTGGGTGGCGAGCCATTCTTTGAGCTGGATCGGCGAATTCGGATTCTCCAGCCCCGTGAGCTCCTGTGCTCTAGCGAGTGTTGCTGCTCGGTGCTGACGGTCGCAGGCCACAGCGTTATCCACAAGCACGGCATCCAGCAAGATTCCCGTGTCGTTGATCTGCTGGTCGAGGGCGTAGGTGTCCCACTCGGCCTCGGGCATCGGGAAAGCGGCGAGGCGTTCATGGATCGCGAGTTCGACTTCCACGTCCCGGCGGTTATAGGCGGTGAATGCTTCCCACCCGGCAGGATCAGATGATGGCGGGTTGCGTATGGCACCGTGGTTGAGCACAGAAGGTTTGGTTGGGGTGCAGAACTGGGTGATGAGCTTCCGACCCGCTGCATCCTTTTGGACGGGAAGGTTCAGGACGGCGGCCGCCTGCTCGAGGCTCATTGGCAATCCCAGGTAGGCCGACCACACCATGGTGCAGCGCCACTGGGAAGGGTCAAGAAACCGACGGGCGGCCATCAGTTCTGGGTGGTGGCGGGAAAGCCAGGCTGAGAGGCAGACGCGTTCGAAGGCCGCGTTGAACGCCCACTTCACCACGCCCGGATCCACCAACGCCTCCACAACCTCGCCCGGCAGCGACTCGCCCGAGGCCAGATCAACCACCTGGACAGGAGCACCGTCGATCGAATAACCGAACAGCAAAAGGTCGAAGTCAGGGTTTTCGGCATACGGGTAGACACCGGATTTGGTGAGATTGACGGGCGAAAATGTTTCGAGATCGACGAAAAGCTCATGCACGGTAACGGCTCCACAAGAGGTAAGGGCCGGGAGAACACCCACCGTGATGGATGCTCTCCCGGCCAGGGGTGATGATTTATGGGTTGGTGGGCGTGCGGTACTGCTCGCGCTCAGCCTCGGCATCAGCCATGAGCTGGTCAATGCGCTGGCGGTCCTTGCAGATCGCGCGCTTATCCTTCAGCCATTCAACGAACCACACTACGTAGAACGGGATCAGCACATACACCCACAGTGCAAGAGTGATGGCGTTAAAAACAGTCCAAAACACGGTTGTTACCTTTCTTCTAGTTGAGGAAGTCGTCGCTGGCTGTGAAGGCCCCGAAGTCGTCCTCAGCGCTGATGCGGTTGCCGCCGAGGGGTTCGCCGTCGCGGAGCTTCTGGATGTTGCCCAGCCCGCACGCGATACCCTTGTTCCCGTTCGTGTTGAACGCATAGAAGGAGATGGAGACGCGGGCGTAGCAGCCCGAATACACCTCGCTCGCATCAAGGATCGGCTGCAGGTCGGTGCCGACGACCTGGGGTGGTGTGGTGGAGTTGGCGTTGACGAACATCGCATCCGCATACGCTTCGTCGTCACGCTCGATGTCGCCGTCACGCAGCGGCAGCTTGAGGGCAGCCTTGTTCGGGCGCTTGCCACCAAACTTGCCGATACCAGCATCGATTGCGGCATCGATGGCCCGCTCGATCTTGGCCAAGGTCTCGGTGTCGGACTTCGGGATGATGAGCGACACGGAGTACTTGGGCTTACCACCCTGAATACTCTTGGCTTCGAAAATGTTGGCGTAGGAGAGGCGGACCTCATTGGTGACCACGCGGGTCGGATTAGTTGTAGACATGCTTGTCTTACCTTCTTTCTATTGGTTACTTCGTTGAAATTGGAGTGAATTCGTCTGTTGCTGACTGGATCTCCAGTGCGGGCCTCTTGTCGGATTCGGGAACCAGGGCGGGTTTGCCTGCAGGTTTGACCACGAGGTCACCGAACAGTTCGGTGAACCGCTTCTTGCCGAGCTGTTTCTCGAGGGCGGTGATGGTCTTGAGCTTGCGCTCGTAGATATCGCTGACCCCGGCAGCCTCAGCGGCCTGGGCGACAGCGGCCTCGTCGGCGTATTTGCGGATCGAGCGGCCTTCGACGAGCTTGAAACCCGACCAGGTCTTGCCCTGATTGACCGCCAGCGACAATGCGTAGGCTTCGACGTCCGCCGCCCAAGCCTTCAGATCCGGCAACTGGGCAAGTACAGCCGCGATCTCGTCGTCGTCGAGCTCAGCAGGGGGCGCGAACTCATGCCTGGCCAGCGCGAGGTTGGCATCGGCGCGGGCTCGGCAGGTTGGGTTGAGTTTGCAGAACCGGCACCACTCACCAGAGGCAAACTCACCATCCCCGCTAGCTGCGAGCGTGGCGGTTGGTTTCACGACCTCGGCCGCCCACGCCTCAAGCTCCGCCACGGTGACGTGCCAGGTGGAGATGTTGGCTCGCCGGGGTTGGTAGATCGTCACTGCCACGTCGTCGATGTCATACAGCGACCCGAACGCGTTCAGCGCACCGAGTGCGTAGAGCATGAGCTGCGGGTTGTGCTCAGCCTCAACCAGGACGCCCTGGCCGTACTTGAGGTCGATGATCTGGAGCATGGGTTCGGCGATGATCACGCAGTCACCCGTCCCAAACCCGCCCGGCACCACATGCGAGAAATCCAGGCGCTGCTCGATCAGCACGGTCGGATCCGCGCACGATTCACGCACGTCCCGCAGCCGCTCCTGAACAAACGCCACATAGTCTTCGGTCAGGGTCTCCATCTCCGCGTCATGCCAGTTCGAGACCGGCCGGGTGGTGGGAGCGTCGTGGAGGGCGCGGCGTAGCTTCCACTCCGCCAGAGCGTGCGCGGCGGTTCCTTGCTCGGCAGCCTGCGAGGAGGACTCCGGCAGTTCGGCTTCCAACCGTGCGGATGGTGGGCATTCCAGCCATCGGTGTGCACCAGAAGCACTGAGCATCGCGTGTTGGTCAGGCATCGGCAATCGCCTCCGCCCGTGACAGCAACCACCCATACTTGGCCGGATCAACATCGGACAGCTTGGCCGCACCAGCGCCCTGGATCAGTTCGCGCACCTTGGCGGTGTGGCCTGCCTGCGACAGCTTGGCGAGCACAGCACGTACCTGCTCCAACGACACCAACTCCTTAGCCTTCGCTGGCTCTTGATCGGGTACCTGGTTCGCTGGTTGGTGGGTGGTGTCGTACTCCTCGGCGGCCTCCTCGAGAGCGGGCTGCGCAAGCCGAGCAGCCGCGATCGGACGTGTGCCGGGCATGCCAGCGTGGTCTTCGAAGTTCTCCCAGGCGGATTCTTCAATCGCCAGGGCGAGCATCGTCGCCCCTTCAGCAATCAGGTTCAACGCGGTAATGAAACGGTTTGCTTCGGCGATATTCATTGCTGATCACCACCACGGGTGGCGCCGACCGCGCGGGCCAGTGCCATGAGATCGTCAACGGCAGCGTTGGCGATGCGCACGTCAACTTCGGTGGTGTCAGCGCCAGGCAAGATGATGGCCATCTTGTGGCGCGGTGTCGCGGTGCCGAAGATCTGACGGATCAGGTGCTTGCTGGCTCGGATTTCCTTGGTCGAGATCGTCGCCTTCGGATCAGGCTTCTTGCCGACCCGGAGCTTGAGCTTGGTACTCATCGGTTCTTTCCTTCCTGAGCGCCACGCTCTGTGTCGCTCAACTGAAGGCCAGAAACCGACGAAGAGTTAACACCCACCTCCCTAAGCCTGCGGATGAGGGTCTCTTTTGCTCGCTTCAATGCCTGTGAAACGGCCGCCTTGTTCACTCCACGCTCGGCAGCGACCTCGACCGCCGGGCGGCGCTCAACCAGGATCGCGATCGCCACCGCGCGCTGCACCTCTGGCAGTCCGCCGATCAGCTGCTCAATCAGCGCCATGAGGGCTTCGCGAGTGCGTTCCTCTTCGGCAGCGAAATATTGGTCTTCTGCCGAGGCCGTAACATAAAGGCCCTGGTTGCCGTGGGCGTTCCACACCTCCCAGGAACACAACACATCCTTGTTACGGTCTTGCCGCCACAACGTGTGCCACGCGTTGTACTCATCGCGCCCGAGCTCGGTGACAATGGCCTGGGCTGTGCGCGGCTGGACGGTTGACGGGTCGGCGGCTGCTTGTTGGCGCTGTTTGAGGTCGGTGGCGATCATCGCTGCCACTTCCTCAGGCGTGGCTTCCAGGTCACGGTCGATACGTGCCTTCGCGCCGGTGTAGTTACTGATGGGTTCTGATGTGATCGTGAGCTTCATGGCTCCTCCGCATGTGTTGCGGAAGACCCAGTGCTCAGGCCGGGATGGGATTCACGAGAGGAGAGCGTTCAAGACTGATATGACGACGGGCACCCCACCTGCTGCGCTGATGGCAGCGAGGCGAGGTGCCCGTCAGGCCTGAACGGGGTCTCCCAAGTGACATTGATTGACAACTAGGTCTGCTGGCTTAGCTACAGCCGCAGAGAAGGTGTGCTGACCGGCTAGCTACCGGTACGAGACGGCCAGCAATGAACAAGTGGTTGGCTCGGTGCTGTCGACACGCAGACGAACCAACCTCAGAGGGCTACTTGCCCTTCTTCGACGGACGCGCCTGCGCCAGTGCCGACGCCGCGACCGACTTCGTCCTGGCAGACGAACGTCCGTCACGCAGCACTGCCGACGCCTTGCGTGCCACAGACCGCGACGTCTGTTTCGCGTTCCTCGCCATGGTGATCACCTCCCATCACGGCACGTTCCTGCACTAAATGTTCAGAAACGCGGCGCCTGGGGTAGAATTGATCTACCGTACCTTGAAGAGGCAGGCTCGCGTTTTGAACCTGTTTCCACGGTAGAAAAATGGACTCTCGACACCGCAGACGAGACAAGACGGCAAAAGACGAGGAGGAGACGGCATGGCTGAACAGGCTGATCCTCACTTCGCGCTTGGCGCGTTCTGCCGCACCGTCAAACCGTTTATGTCCGGTGTTTCTCGCACGAAGAAGGGCTTCATGATGGACTTCTTTGATGCGGTGATGGACAAAGAGACCGTCTTCGTTGAGACCTCCAAACATGAGAAAACGAGGCCTCCTGGTAAGACCTCGATCACAGCAGGGGTTTGGGCAGGCGTGAACCAAACCGACCTGGTGCGCTATTTCAACGGGGAGCGGAAATTGCCTGCATGGAAAGCGCGGGATTTCCACAATCATCTTGATGTGAGCAAGGTCGAAGAACTCTGCGATGAGATTGGTATCGATGCTCTGGCGACCTTCCAACGTCAACTCGTGATGGCGAGCATCAACGTCCACACCGCCGCTGACGTCCCGGCGGCGATCGGCCCGTGGCTGAAAGAAATCCTGTGGGCCAACAGCAACGATCGTGACCTTCTTGCCGACGGCCTGGCACCACAACCTCAACTCGACTTGTTCACCAACCTGCCGCTGGCTGAAGGACGAATCAGCGGCGGTAAGCTACACCTCGGCTCGTCGTCCTTGCCGTGGAAACCGCCACCGGACGTCCCCGATGTACCAGACCCAACGGTTGAGTCTGGCTATACGACAGCGATCCTCGCCGCGTTGGAAGAACACCTCGGCGTGAGAATCGTGAATGCGGCCGATCTGCCGGAGAAATATCAGAAGGCCTACGCGCGTCAGCGTGGTCATTTCTGGGATGCCGAGGGAGTTCGGCGTAACCTGCGCGACCTGCTACCCGACGGTGACATGGAGTTCTCCGCGATGAAAGACGATCTGTGTGATGGAGTAATCGAGGTCTGTGAAGCCGACTACGACGACGGCTACCTGCGGATGAACGCGACACTCACCACGGCCGCCGACTTCGCGTTGACAGGATCAGTCTTGGTGAAGTTCCCCTCCATGGTGCGAGCAACTCACAAAAAGGGCATGTGCCACATGCTCGTCAACGACGACCAGCTGCACTGGGTGATCCGCGATGACAACTAGCCTGTTCAACACCCCGGCAGAGACCGCGACGCGTCTGGCAATGTGCTTACCTCACCTGCCGTGCCCGGCAACCTTGGATGAAATCACCTCAATCGATCTCGCCGCGACCTACATGAAACCCTTCGGCTTCGGCAGCGGCAGCCTTCACGGTGATACGCCATATGCGGCAGCGGAATACGATGCCCGTCGCCGCCGCGTCCACGAAGGCCTGGCGCGCCTCGTGCGCACTGGCCTCGCCGAGACCCCTGACAACGGCATCACCTTCTCGCCAACCACCGCCTGCCAGGAGTATTCAAGCTCCTTGCGAGGTGACTACGCCCAGGCGTACACGGAGTCGGTTGCCCGGCTCATTGAACTCGGCGTTAATACTGTCGTCGATCGAGTCCAGCACGCGGGGGTGAACCGTGGGTAAGTTGTGGATCCGACAGGTCAAAGCCACCAGGGACGACGGCACCACCTCGACCATCGATCTCGCGCCCGGCTTGAACTGCATTGTTGGCCCGTCCAACACGGGCAAGTCGAGGATCGTGAAAACGATCGCCTACGCCTGTGGTGGCGACGGACTGCCATTCACCGACAAGACCGGATACACCACCGCGTTCGTCACATTCGCCACACCCCGCGGTGAGGTCACCCTGTCCCGCTCAACCAAGCCAGGCTCAAGCGTGATCGTCGAGTCCACTGACCCAGCTATCGACAGCGGAACCTATACGCTGAGCAACACTGGCAAGAAACCCCTCAACGACCTCCTCATCGGGCTGCTTGGAATCGGGCCCGGCCGCAAGGTCATCGCGAATGAAGCCTTCAGGAAAGTTCGCTTCTCATGGAAAGCAATCCAACACGTCCTGCTGGTTCCTGAAAGCGAAATTGGACGACCAAAGCCCTCAATCTTGCTGCCGCACTCGTCGAAATCGCAGTCACAAACCCAAGACCTCTCAGCGCTCCTCGTGCTCGCCCAAGGCGAGAATTTTGACGACGCTACCTCACGAGAAAGCGACTCCGAGAAACGGGCGCGCCGCAAAGCAATCGAGCGATACATCTATCAACAGCTCGACATCATCCACACACGGCTCGCCGAGCTGGAACAAGCCGAAGCGCAAGCCGCCGCCGAAGGCACCACCATCGAGGCATATCTGAAGAACCTTCAAACTCAGCTCGAACAACTCCAACAACAACGCCAGGACATCCTGGCCAAAGACACCACGCTCATCGCGGCCATCAGTGACCAAACCAAGAGCCTCGAAATCCTTCAGGTGGCCAGCGAACAGCGACGCACCCTCATCACCCAATACGATGCAGACCTTGCACGCCTCGATCTCCAACTCCAAGGCATGCTCCACGACCGGGAACATCCACACCCGGATACCTGCCAGTTCTGTCACAGCAGCATCGATGCGGCACCACCAACCGATGGTGAAATCGCGGCATTTGAAAACGAGATCACGCGCATACGGCACCTCCGCCACGATGCTGCCAACGACCTCGACCAACTCGGCAACCGCATCACCACCCTCACAGAGGAGCAGTTGCGCAACAAGGCTGCCCACAACCAGCTGATGACACAGTTGAACCGCGACCTGAATCCAGCCACACGCAGCATCAAGGAACAGATCAAAAGCCTCGCCGCCGCCCAGAACATCAAAGCTGAACAGGAACAACTCACGAAGCTCGTGCGCCGTTTCGAACACACACTCGACGGTGGCGACGAAACCGACACCACAGGCCTCGAGAAATTCAAACCACGCGAACACTTCGACGGCGACTTCTACTACTCAATGACCCGCTCTATACAACGCATCTTGGCCGAGGCGAACTTCCCCGGAGCCCACGCGGCAGCATTCGACCGGCAAGTCTTCGACGTCGAAATCGCCGGGTACGCCAAAGCCGACGAGCAAGGCAAAGGCTACTGCGCCTTCTTCAACACTATCGTCGCACTCGCATTCCACGCCTTCATGAACCGCAGATCACCCCACGCGCCAGGATTCCTCCTGATCGACACGCCCCTACACGGCTTCGACGAAGGCCACCACAGCCCTGACGCGTCCATGCGTGCCGGACTCTTCGACTACTTCGCCCAACAAGCCAAAGACCAGCAAATCATCATCCTAGAAAACACCGATCGCACCGTGGGACTCGAATACTCGCCCGATACGACACTCATCGAGTTTTCCAAGAGTAAAACGCAAGGCCGCTACGGCTACCTACTAGACGTCTACGACGTCGCAGAAGAGGAACAGTGATGACCAACCCCTCCACCCGAAGCGTGACCTACAAACGACTCTGGAAACTCCTCATCGACAAAGACCTACAAAAACAAGACCTCCGCCACATGACCGGGCTATCAGGAGCAACAATCGCCAAGCTCGGCCGCGACGAAAACGTGACCACAACCGTCCTCGTGAAAATCTGCCAAGCACTCAACTGCGACATCGCCGACATCTGCGAAGTCGTCCCTAACGAACAGGAGAACGCACAATGATCCGCGATGCACGCCAACACAACGAAACCGTCACCCCGAACGACTTTGAGATCGAACGACTCCGCGCAGCGCTGCCGGAGTACTTCGATAAAGACGGCAACTTCATGCTCGACCGACTCCAAGAAAGCCTCCAGAACGGCGACGTCAATCTCACGAAGGAAGGCTACGAGCTGAGATTCCTCGGCAAATCGTACGCCAAGTATTTGACTTCAACGGAGACCGAAACCGTGGTCGTGCCCGATCTTAAGCACAACGCTGAGCCAGAGAACCGAGAGTCCGAGAACCTCTACATCGTCGGTGACAACCTTGACGCCCTCAAACACCTCCTCGGCTCCTACGCGGGCAAGGTCAAATGTATCTACATCGACCCGCCCTATAACACCGGCTCGGACGGCTTTGTCTACAACGACGACTTTGGATTCACGCCCGCGAACCTCGTCGACAAGATCGGTCTGAGCGAAGACGAAGCAGAACGCGTCCTTGACCTCCAAGGAAAATCCTCGCACTCCGCGTGGCTTACCTTCATGTATCCACGCCTCCAACTCGCCAAGGAACTCCTCGCTGATGACGGCGTTATCTTTATAAGTATCGACGATAATGAGCAGTCTGATCTGAAACTTCTATGCGATGAAATCTTTGGGGAACAGGGGTTTTTGGCTCAAATATCGGTAAAGAATAATCCGCGCGGTCGGCAGTCCAATTCTTCGATTGCTCCCTCACATGATTACATCTTGGTTTATGCACGCTCAAGTGAAGCGGTCGAGTTATCTGGGCGGCCGCTCACTGAAAATGAGGAAGAAGAATTCAATTTTGCAGACGAGAATGGAAAGTACCGTCTTTTAGGTCTGAGGCAACGAGGTGTCGCCTCGCTCAGGGAAGATCGCCCAGAGATGTTCTTTCCGATTTATGTATGCCCTGATTCCTTGAAAGTCTCCTTAGATCCGAAACCTGGATGGGTATCCGTAGTTCCCAAAAAAAGCGACGGGCGTGACGGGAGATGGATGTGGGGTGAACAGAAAAGCCGTCTGGAAAGTGACAAACTGGTGGCTAAGCTCATTACAAAACGTAACGAATTTGACATTTTTGTCAAAGATTATTTACGCCGTGGATCAGGCGATCAAAGAACACGCAAAGTATTTAGCATCTGGGATGATAAGGGCTTCAATCAGCAGGTTGGCACTCAGGAAGTTAAGACTCTGCTAGAAGCGGATGCTGCTAGTTTCCCGAAACCAACGCCATTGTTGAAACGAATCATTGAAATAGGGAGCCGACCAGGAGACACAATTGTCGATTTTTTCTCTGGCTCTGGAACAACTGCGGATGCCGTGATGCAACTTAATTCGGCCGACGTCGGCACGCGCAAATATGTCATGGTTCAATTGCCCGAGAAGATCGACGCAGGAAAACGTGCTTATCACGCCGGTTATCGCACTATTGACGAGATTGGTCGTGAGCGTATTAAGCGTGCTGCGGCGAAGATTAAGGATGAGACGGGCGCGGATATTGATTATGGGTTCCGGTTGTATCGTTTGGAGGAGCCGTCTGGTCAGGTTCTGGATCAGCTGGAGCGTTTTGACCCAGACAATACAGATGCGCTGTTCTCTGGGGATTATGTGTCGAAATTCGATTTGAATGGCACGCCCGGGCATGACACGGTGTTGGCGACGTGGCTGGTGAAGGATGGTTTTGGGCTCACGGCATCACCTAAGAAGGTGACGCTGGCTGGTTACGAGCTTGATGTGTGCGGGGATTCTGGCTACATCATCGATACGGGTTTGACGAGTGACGATGTTGTGGCTCTGGTTCGCCTCCTTGAGAGTGGCGAGTTGGAGCTGTCACGGGTGGTGGTGTTTGGGTACTCGGTTGAGTTTTCGGTGATGCATGAGTTGAAGAAGAATCTGGCTGTGTTGAAGTCGGGCAAGACCGTTGATGTGATCGAGAGGTTCTAGTTCATGCAGATCAGGCTTCAAACGCTCGATCACCAGCAGCGTGCACTTGTCGCAGCGACGGGCGTGTTCACGGATGTTGATGTGAGTCTTGCTTCTCCGTCGGAGGCGAACCCGGTGTTTGATGTGGGTGATCCGCAGATTGCGCACAATATTTCGCAGTTGCAGGCCGGGGCTGTTGAGGGCGTGGCGGCGGTGCCGCGCTCGTGGCGTACCCGCACTGATGATGGTGTGCTGGGTGTGGATATCAAGATGGAGACCGGCACGGGTAAGACCTTGGTGTATACGCAGCTGATGTTTGAGCTGTACCGGCTCTACGGGTTCCACAAGTTCATCATTTTGGTGCCGTCGACTCCGATTAAGGAAGGTACCCGGTCGTTTATGAAGGCGGACTATGCCCGCCAGTATTTTGATGACACCTACGGTGGGCGTTTCAAGTTGGATCTGGAGGTGCTGGATCCGCAGAAGCGACGCAAGGGCCGGAAGATGTTCCCCTCGGCGATTTCGAATTTCGTACAAGCCTCGAGGCTGGCGAAGGGACGGATCAGTGCGTTGTTGATGACTGATGGGATGTTGCAGTCGAAGGCGACGATGGCGGCGGTGTATGACCAGTCGGTGCTGGGGATGTCGAGCCAGCCCTATGAGGCGTTGGCGATGACCAGGCCTGTGGTGATCATTGATGAGCCGCACCGGTTCCGGCGCGAGAATAAGGCCTACCAGGTACTCCTCGATCAGATCCAGCCGCAAGCGATTTTCCGTTTCGGGGCGACTTTCCCGAAGCTGGATAAGTCCGGGGCGACGGATTACAACAATCTCGTGTTCAACCTCGGCTCGGTTGAAGCGTTCAACGAGCAGCTCGTCAAGGGTGTGGCGATCCAATACCCCCAAGACGACGGTAGCGAGTCTGTGCGGCTGAAACTCACCGGAATGTCGCGTTCAAAGCCGAAGAGCGCGACGTTCAACAACCTCGATACCGGCAAGTCCAACACGCTACGGGTGGGTGAGTCTCTTGGCGATGTAGATGGCGATTTCGCGGGAATCACGATCGACGGTGTGGGCAAGACCGAGGACGCGCTGATTAAATCCGGTGTCACGTTGTCGAACGGGCAAATCCTCGCCACTGGCGACATTCTGGCTGCGCGTGTGTATTCGGAGACGTATCAGAGCGTGATGATGAAGCAGGCTCTCGATAATCACTTTGAGGCCGAGTGGGAGAATTACCGGCGCTCCACCAAAGTCAAGACGCTCACGCTGTTTTTCATCGACTCGATTGAGTCCTACCGTGGCGAGGACGGGCCAGGTCATCTGCGTGCGCGCTTCCATGACCTTCTCACTGCCAAACTGAGAGAACTCATCGATAAGCACGCAGGTGACACCTCGACGGTTGGCCAGGACTATCTTGCCTATCTGCGTGCGTCACTGGCGGATGTGGCTGCCACGAACGGTGGCTATTTCTCTGCGGATAATTCCTCCAGTGATGAGGCGATCCAAGCTGAGGTTGATCAGATTCTGCGTGACAAACAAGCACTGCTCTCGTTCACCAACCCCGATGGTACGCCGAATACGATGCGGTTCATTTTCTCGAAGTGGACGCTGCGAGAAGGGTGGGACAACCCCAACGTGTTTCAGATCGTCAAGCTGCGCTCATCGGGCTCTGAGATTTCGAAGCTGCAGGAAGTGGGGCGTGGCCTGAGGTTGCCTGTGGATGTTAGCGGTACCCGGCTCGCACACGAACAGTTCTACCTGACCTATCTGATTGACTACACGGAAAAATCGTTCGCTAACTCCCTGATCAGCGAGATTAACTCTGATGTTGCGGTTGCGGCACCGTCGGTGAAGGACCTCTTGCCCAAGGTTGCCGCCCAGCTCGGTATGAGCGAAGACGATTTGTTCTTCGACCTGTGGCGCACACACAACCTCATCGATCGTGACTACAACGTGCTTGAGGGCAAGGAGCAAGAGCTCTTGGATCGCTACCCGCAGTTCAACGTGGGCAAGCTCAAGCCTGACAAGGTCGTGACGAACAAGTCCAAAACCAAGGTCGGTATCCGCCCCGGGCGTTACGCCGAGCTCAAAGAGCTGTGGGAAGCGGTCAACGCCAAGTACTACCTGCGCCTCGAAGATCTCATCGACAAGGAAATCGACGCCTGTATCGACACGATTCTGGACTCGGGCATCTACACCGCTCAGACGGGACGGTTCACGCAAGAGACCATCGAGCGCGACGATGAGGGCGAACTGATCGCGAAAACATCCACCAGAGCTGTGTTCTCTATCGATGACACGCTCACGTACGCAGACTGGCTGAAGGCCGCTTATCTGCAAACCTACCTGCCGATCAAGGCGATCCATGCTGGTCTCGTGCGATACAACGCGAAGCGCCCGCTACCGGAGGGGTTCTTCAATAAGGCCACGCTCGGCAAGTTCGTCACCGAGTTCCACGAGTGGATGCAGCGCGAGTTCATCAACCGTTTCTCCTACACTCGCATCGACGCCTCTCTGGGAGCCACCGCGCTCACCGAACCGAACGGTCAACCATTGCGTGACATCGTGCAAGGCAACATCGGTATCTACCGTGATGCCACCACGAACGTTCCCGACAAGTTCCTCTACGACGCGTTCGTCTACGATTCCCCGAAGGAGAAAGACAACATCCAAGACTCTGACGTGCTCGATGAAGTCGTCGTCTATGGCAAGATCCCGAGGCGTTCCATCCGGATCCCCGTCTATTTCGGCGGCACCACAAGCCCGGACTTCATGTACGTGCTCAAAGGCGCAGACGGCAGAACGTCACTGAACTTCGTCATCGAGACCAAAGATGTCAACGCCCAGACTGATCTGCGCGGATCAGAGAAGCTACGGTTCAAAGCCGCCAAGAAGTTCTTCGAATCCATCAGCGACGAAAACATCAACGTCCAATTCTCCCCGCAGCTCAAACACGACGACATCGTCGCCATGATCAAACAGGTGGTGGCGTCGTGATCGCGAAGGTCCATATTCGTGGCTACCGAAAGTTCAAAGAGCTAATTCTCAATCCTCACCGCGAAATGAATATCATCGTAGGCGCGAATGAAGCGGGTAAGTCCACTCTGCTCGAAGCGATCACGATGGCACTCACTGGCAAGTTCGAGGGGATGTCTGCGAGTGAAGCGGTCAACCCCTATTGGTTCAATATGGAACTTGTCGACACTTTCTTCGATGCACTCTCTAATACGAAGGCCGGCGATCCGCTTCCTGCGATTCCGGAGTTTCGTATCGATATACATCTTGAGATTCCAAACGGGGAATCCCAGAAGATGCGGGGCATTCACAACATGCTCAAGGAGGATAGCGTCGGTCTTTGCATTCACGCATATCCCGACCCTGATTATTCGGAAGAGATTGAGCAGTACTTTCGAGAAGAAAATTGTCCCCATATCCTCCCAGTTGAGTACTACCGCCTCGATTGGCGAGATTTTGCCGACCAAGTTCTTTATCGACGTCCCAAAGAACTCGGGGTTGCCGTCATCGATACGCGCACGATTCGTTCAGATCGAGGTATGGACTACTACACCCGGCAGATCGTCGAAGAACGCCTTGACCCTAAGGTACGCAACCACGTCTCAGTTGAGCACCGTAAAATGAGGGCATCATTAGGCGACGGATTGTTAACGGTGCTTGACGGAGCGTTGGGCTCGGATCTTTCCGCGTTTGACAGGTTGAAGCTTGGTATCCAAGTCGATCAGTCACGCTCCTCATCATGGGCAAACACTTTGGTGCCTGCAATAGACAAGGTCCCATTTTCCCAGTCCGGCAAGGGAACGCAGGCGATAGCGAAAACGGTTCTTGCGATGGGACGGTCCTCTGAATCTTCCGCCTATCTACTGGTTGAAGAGCCAGAGAACCACCTCAGCCATACAAGCTTGCGTGAGCTGCTTTCATATATTTCAGCAGCACGTGAGGGACGGCAGGTGCTCGTCACCACCCACAGCTCATACGTCCTCAACCGCCTTGGCCTAGACCAGCTGGTTCTCCTACACGAGGGCACCGCCCATGCATTTCAAGATCTTAGCGATGCCACGTCAGAGTACTTCAAAAGGCTTTCTGGATTCGACACGTTACGACTTGTCCTGGCGAAAAAGGCCGTGCTGGTTGAAGGGCCTTCCGACGAAATCGTTTTCAACAGATTCTTTGCCGATAAGTACGGTGCTGAGCCTCTCGACTACGGTGTGGACGTCATATCAATCGGTGGGGTCTCATTCCGTCGAGGATTCGAGCTGGCTTCAGTGCTGAATCGACCACTTGTGGCGCTACGTGACAACGATGGAAAGACCCCCGAACACTGGCAGGACAAGATAAAGGACTTCACAAAACCCAACGAACGTGAGCTCTTCGTTGGCCACCCCAACTTAGGGAGGACACTCGAGTATCAGATTAAGTCGGCGAATCATGAAGATACGCTTCGAACAGTTCTCGGGATAGACAACGAGACAGACCTTTTGGATTGGATGTCGACCCACAAGACGGCTACGGCGCTCAAAATTGCGACTTCGCCAGAAAGGCTCAATCCTCCTGAATACATCAAAGACGCAATTAACGCGCTTCGCAGCGTCGTGATCGGGGCACGTGGATAATCGTGATCCATAACTTCGTTCACGCCTGTGCTGGGGCTGGGAAGACCGAGCTCATCGTTCAAAGATGCGCTCACCCGGATGATCAGAAGCGACGGCTGGTCATCACACTCACTGAATCGGGGCAAGAGGAACTCGTTTCGCGACTATCTACAGCATGCAGCCAGTCCCAGATGCCCGATGTCATGGGATGGTATGCATTCCTGATCCGACACTACGTCCGACCATATCTGCCTATTCTATTCCCGGCCACGCGCCCCACAGGATTCATTTTTGACCGTGCAATGCACCCAAAAGACCTCTATAAGTTACGTGGCATGCCGCGCTATTTCTCCTCAAATGGATCGATATACAAAGAAATGCTGCCCGAGCTTGCGGTCAAGATTGCCGAAGCGATGCAAGGCGCAGTTGAAAATCGACTAGCTCGCATCTACGACGAAATCATCATCGACGAAGTTCAAGACATCAGCCGGAAAAGCCTCGATATCATCGACAGACTCTTAAATGGTTCGAGACCCCATCTACTCTTGGTTGGTGATGTCAGACAATCGCTACTTGATAGCGATCAAATTTCGACGAAGAACCGAAATGCAGATCGCCTAGCACTGATCAACTGGTACCGCACATACGAATCGGCGAGTCGCCTTGCAGTAAAAGACCTAAGTCAAACCTGGCGATCAAACCAGAAAATCGCTAACTTCTCAGACCGTATTTTCCCCAGTGACCTCGGCTTTGCACCAACAAACTCCCAAAATCAGACGGTAACTGGACACGACGGTGTCTTTCTGGTGCACGAACGACACCTGGCAACCTATCTCGAGAAGTATCATCCGATACCCCTTCGGGCCAGTAAGGCATCTGGCAAACACCTCATTGATCTGGAATTCAAAAACATCGGAACAGTCAAGGGGCTTACCTACGAAAGGGTAATCATTGTTCCGACCAATCCCATGCTCAAGCTGATTGCAGACGGCACACCGTTGGCCGATAAGAGCGCTTGCCTCTTCTACGTCGGGATCACAAGAGCAAGAGCATCGGTCGCCATAATCGTCAACGACAAAACCCTGACAAAGAGGCTACGAGACGATCCATACATTCCAATTAGCTATGGGTTCCAGACCCCTCCGAGCAATAGCCACTGAATACAATTCGACGCTTTCTCAAACATTTTGACGCCCGTTATTCGAAGAGGAAGTCTGGGTGCACAATCCGTCCGATAGCTGCCTCATGCGCTCCCAACAAAGCAAATGGCGGAAGGTCCACTCGTGTAACTGTGAGCGCAGCATCGCCACGGACCTAGCATTTCGCGTGCTAGGGCATTATTGCACGCAGCCAGCACATAATCGCACACACTACGATTTTGTATCAACGTCTCAATCCAACGTTTGCACAGCATGTAGTCAAAGTGGAGGCCCGCCGTCTGGTCATTGGTGAGCGAGTTGCCAAAGTAGATGCGTTCCTGGCTTTCGCCCTTGATCATGATGTCCGACTTAGCCACCGCATACGTCTGCGGGTTGAGCTCTTGCCCGTAGACCTCGAGGCGGGCAGTGTCATTCAGATCCTCAACATGCTGCGCAGCGATCGAGAGCATTCCGCCGGTGCCGACCCCGGGGTCATACAGCGACGCCATAGCACCGTCTGCACAAAGCCGGTTGATGTCTTCTTCTGGATTGAAGAGAAGATTGACCATCAAGCTTATGACTTCGCGCGGGGTGAAGTGTTCACCAGCGGTTTCATTCGACAGTTCGGAGAATCGGCGGATGAGCTCTTCGAAGATGTAGCCCATCTGGTCGTTACTGACTACGTCAGGGTGAAGGTTAACCTTTGAGGACGTGAACTCGCTGAGCACCTGATACAGCAGGCCTGCTTTGTCGAGGCGTTCGATGACGTTGTAGAAGCTGTACGCCTCCATCACTTCACGCGCGGCAGGCGCGAACGCTTGCACGTAGTAACTCAAGTTCTGCTCAAGATTGTCCGGGTCATCCAACAAGGTCTTGAGCGTGAAGTTCGACGTATTCCAAAACGGGTAGCCCGTAGCCTTGACGTACTGCAGCTCCTTGATCTTGCTCGGAACGGAGGTGGCCTTGATATTCAGGACTGCTTGCTTCGTATCCACGAGAACGGAATCGAGTCGGGTCAGCACAGTGAAAGGCAACACGACGTCGCCGTACTCGTGTTCCTTATAGTCGCCACGGAGAATCTCTGCGATGTTCCAAATCAAAGCAACGTGGCTAGTAAGTCTGTCAGTGCTCACTCGGGTCGATTCCTTCATTCATCAGTCGCTCGTAGCGGTCGTTCGAGATCACCACGGCGATCGGTTTTCCGTAGCGCAGAACGTAAGCAGGCTCGTCCTTGTCTGACGCCTCCTTGATCAGGCGCGATGCCTGACCACGTGAAAGATCACCGATGTTGATGTGACGCATCGGAACCTTGCGCTTCTTGGTCGCCATGAGTCTCCCTTTCGTTCTTACGGACCACCTCAAGTCTCCCACACAAGCTGGGGTCATGGACGGAAAAACGCGGCATCTTTACATGTAGATTACGACCAATAGTTACATGTAAATATGGATGAGAATCTGCGGATTTGACTCTCGAGTAGGTGAACGACCTACAAAGACGAGTTCAACTCACGCCCTCTCAACCTGAACTCGCCAACCAGGGCGCACTCCGCACCCCCTCCTCGCCCGGCGGCGCGGGTTTTCCGAGCTGGAGAGCCCCATGGCAGTACCCGGATGTTGGGCCTAATGCCCAAAAATCGTTGCTTAAGATTGGGTTTTTCGTTGTTGTGACGGGGTAAAGTCGTGGTCTTTTAGGTCACGGGGGCTAAAAGCGTTACCTTCCTTGACATTGCACGGTATATGTACGTCGAGTGAAAACTCGAAGTACACGTGCTCGCACATGCCCCTTATGCGCTCTAGCAATGAAGAAAAATGGTAAGAATCCTTCTGGTAGCCAACGCTGGTATTGCCCCGATTGCCGGTACAGCACGACCACGAAACACGACCGGCAGACCAAGGAGAAACAGTTTCGGCACTTCCTTGCCTACGTCACTGACACCCTACCCCTGCGACTCCAAAGGCAATCCTTAACCACGTGGGATCGTGACCATGCCTGGTGCTGGTCGACCCGCCCGATCTGGCAGGTCACGGGTGAGGTGTATGATCAAGTCTTCATAGACGGGACTTATATTCCCTACGGCTGGTGTGCTCTGGTGGCCTACACGAGCTCCGGGGTGATCGCCTACCAGTTGTGCCACAAAGAAAATAAGGAAGCCTACCGGGCGCTCCTGTCACGTATTCCTGCCCCGATCATGGTTGTTACTGATGGTAATTCCGGGGCACTCGCGGCGATTAAAGAATGCTGGCCAACCACGCGCATTCAACGCTGCCTAGTTCATATCCAACGCAACATTAGAACCATCACCACGATACGGCCTAAAACACAGCAGCATAAAGCCCTCTACCACCTCGGGCTAGACCTGACCAAGATCACCACCACCGACGAGGCGATCGCTTGGCAAAAGAAACTCGCCATTTTCCACGAACTCTACGACACCTGGCTTGAGGAGAAAACCTACCGTGACCAGGTCAGACCCGACCAGATCCCCACCTTCGCGCGCAAGAACAAGAAATGGTGGCACACCCACAAACCCACACGCACCCAAGTACGTTCCCTAGACCGGTATGTCAAAGACGGAGTCTTGTTCGCCTTCCTTGAAAAGGATCGTGATATAACAAGCCAGCTCGCCTCAACAACTAACCCGCTTGAAGGAGGCGTGAACTCGCCACTGAAAGCCTTCCTGTATGCTCACCGGGGCTGGACACAAGAGCATATGCTCACCGCTATCGACTACTGGCTCTACCACCGCTCAATCGACCCTAGACCCCAAGAAAGCTTCGCAAGCAACATCATCACCCCCAGCAGTTAAACCCGTCAAAGACACCCCTGACGAGCCCGTGGAAATCGATAAAGCTATCAACACCCAACAACCCTGGGAAGACAGCCTCCACATCCGCAAAGGCTGGGCCGGACGCTAACGACACGCCGTCATAAGCAACAATTTTTGGGTATTAGCCCGTATTAGGGCTAGCGGACAAAAGTTATTGATTTTGGGTTAGTAGTCGTTGCGGTAGGGTGTGTGGGTGTGGAGCTCGTTCCAATCGAGGCCGTTGCCCCAGCGGCGGGTGTTACGGTTGGCTCGATGTTTGGCTGCGGCTTGCTGGT
>JALFZJ010000061.1 GCA_022783665.1 Arcanobacterium sp. | reverse complement strand
ACTGAGGGCTCTGCTGAAGACGCCGTGAAGTAGATCAACATATAGTTGAATACCTATCGAGCGGGTGGCTGGTATACATACCAGCCACCCGCTCTATGCCTCCCCGAACGCCCATTCGCAGAGCGAGCATCGCTACGGTTCAGAACGAAGATCTAGCCGCCTCGGCCATCAGAATTGCACGGAGGGATGTTTACTACCCGATTGGTATATTAAGACGCATAGTTGCCGATATCGCGTCTATAGTACAAAGTGTTCGGCGCGGGGTCAGGGAGATTCTGCCCGAGTAGCGAGAGCAGCTTAGACTGGCACTCGCGTATCGAATCAGCCGTAGTATAGACGAGCGCCACGCGTCCACCGGAGGCAATCCATGCGTCAGCCTCGCGTTTCGTGCCCATGTGTGTTATTCCAATAGCCGGGTCTTTGCCGATGGCGTCGAGAAGAGCCTGCGGAACATGGGGATGACTCGTTACTGCCCCCGGATACCCAGGTGAGCTGAGCACGATTCCGAGGCAGGTGTGCTCGCTCACGGTGACGCTAGCGCCGTCTGAATGCAAGAGATCAGCAGCGGCTTGCGCAAGGTCACTCGTGATGCGAGGTAAGATCACCTCTGCCTCTGGGTCGCCGAGGCGGGCATTGAACTCGATGACTTTCACTCCGGTCGATGTTGCAATCAGGCCAGCATAGAGGAAACCTGTGAACGGATTACCCTGGCGTGAAAGTTCAGCAAGAGTCGGTTCGATAACGTCAGTGAGTGCGCTTTGGTAGAGCTCATCAGTGACGCGCGGTACCGGAGATACAGCGCCCATACCTCCAGTATTAGCGCCGGTATTACCTTCACCGATGGGTTTGTGGTCTTGGGCAACTGGCAGTGGAACGTATGATGTACCGTGTGCCATGACGATGAGTGAGAATTCGAAGCCTTCGAGGTAGTCCTCAATGATAAGAGGATTGCCGGCATCAACGGTTAGGGATCGAAGGGTGTTTTCGGCTGCAGTTTTGCTTTCGCAGATCGTTACGCCTTTACCCGCGCGCAAGCCGTTCTCTTTTAGAACGAGGGGAAACCGGGTAGTGGGGTTCTTAATATAGTCGAGAGCCGGTTGTGGATCATCGAAGAGTTGAAAGCGCGCAGTTGGTACGCCTGCTGAGTCCATTATCTGCTTGGCGTAGGCTTTCGATGTTTCGATACGTGCAGCGGCCTGAGTGGGAGCGAAAATCGGCAAACCTTCGCGCGAAAAAACATCAGTGATACCAGTCGCGAGTGGCGCCTCTGGGCCGACGATCGTTAGGTCAATGGCGTTGCTTCGAGCTGTATCGGCCAATTCTTGCCATGCGAGTTTCCATGCTTCGTCAGTGCCATAGGTTGCTACAGCATCCGAGCTAGGCGACGGCAGAGGGATTACACTTGCGAGTTCTGCGATAGCGTCCGATCCGCCTGCGCACAGCACTGTGTGGCGTTGCGCAAGGTGATGTACCAGTGCCATTTCGCGGCCGCCGCCGCCTACAACTAAGATCTTCATATTGCGTAGCGTCCTCTCGTGATGCTCTCTATACGTTTGGGGTACTACATGTACGTGGATGCGTTCACCGGTGGTGATGATGTGCGTTATTCAGGATGCAGGGTGTGCGAGTGGAGAATGCCCGTACTCACTTGTGCGATTGTGGCGGGAAATAGTTGATGCTCCACTGCGTGTATCGCGGCCTCGAATGAATCGAGTGAGGGGAAGCGGTCTACCTCAACTGCTTGCTGGGCAATAACTGGGCCAGAATCCAGGCCGCTATCCACCCAGTGCACAGTGACTCCGCTAGCTGCTTGCGCAGCGGCGCGCAGTTGCGAGTCCGTAGAGCGTGAATCTGTGAAGATTCGTTCAATACTGTGCAGACCACGGTATGCAGGAAGCAGGGCGGGATGCAGGTTAATGATCCGGTTTGGGTATGCCGCAAGGAGTGGCGCGCCCACGATACGTAGGTACCCTGCAAGTGCAATGAGCTCCACATCGCGTGATCTGAGCTCGGCAACGATAGCTTCTTCCCATGAATCCTTATTAGGGAATGCGTTCTGGGTGAGAGTAACGGATGGAATGTGGTATTCATCTGCAATAGCGGTTGCAGGGCATGCGCGGTTAGTGATGAGCACTTGGGGCACTGCTGCTCCAAGTCTGCCATCGGCGTATGCCTCAAGGATTGCGCGGAAATTCGTGCCCGTACCTGACGCAAATACTGCCAGCGGAACACAGGACGTCGATGAATGTGATGCTGAGCTCACCGAGTGCTCCCAGTTGAGTCTGTAGCATCTGTTGTTTTCTCCGTCGTATGCGGGCTAGCAGCCGGCTGTGACGCGTTCGTCAGGGTAACGCCTGAACCCTCCGTCACGCGCCCTATGACGTAGGAGTCTACGCCTTGTGAGGCGAGGCTTTGCTGCGCACCATCTACGTCAGCAGGGTCTAGCGCCAAGACGAACCCGATTCCCATATTGAACACGTTGTGGAGTTCTTCGGTACCGAGATTGGATTCGCGGGCGATGACGTCGAAGATCGGCATACGCGGCCACGAGCCCAGTTCTATGCTGTATCCGTACGCATGGTTCATGCGTGGAATGTTTTCGTAGAAGCCGCCGCCTGTAATATTTGCCATGCCATGCGTGCGAATTCCTGAATCGAGCAAAGCGAGGATCGGCTGAACGTAGAGTCGCGTTGGTTCAAGGAGTTCCACACCGAGCGGGCGATCAAGGTCGTTGAGCTTAGAGTCTATAGTGTAGGAGTGGTCTTCGAAGAAGACTTTTCGCAATAGTGAATAGCCATTCGAATGAGGGCCAGATGACGCCAGACCGAGCAGCACATCACCGGCGCGCAGATCCGAGCCCGTGATGAGTTCTGACTTCTCTGCTGCAGCTACACAAAAACCTGCGATATCGTAGCTTCCAGGTTCGTAGAGGTCATTCATCTCAGCTGTCTCGCCACCAATCAGTGCGCATCCACTCTCAGAGCATGCGCCCGCGATCCCGTGCACGATACTGCTCACAATCTGGGGATCAGCCTTGGGGATAGCGATGTAATCAAGGAAGAATAGAGGCTCAGCGCCTTGCACGATGACGTCGTTCACGCACATTGCCACGGCGTCGATGCCAACAGTGGTGTGGATACCCGTCTGGAAGGCAAGGAATAGTTTCGTGCCTACGCCGTCTGTGCCTGATACAAGCACCGGCTCACGATACTTCAATGATGACAGATCAAACAGGCCGCCAAAACCGCCGATGCCGGCCATCACGCCGGGGCGACGTGTAGCAGCAACGTCGTCTTTGATACGCCGTACAACTTCGTAGCCGCGTTCAAGATCAACGCCTGCTTCAGCGTAGGCGGCAGCAGCCGTAGCCTTGGGGGTGCCGAATTGAGGGGTCATGAATCCTTCTTTCTTGAGCGGCAGTACGCCACGGCGTTGTGGAAAATGTCTTGTGAGGTGATGCCAGGGATATTAGCCATAAGCCCCGGGCGGAATCGTTCGGGATGACCCATCTTGCCAAGAATGCGTCCATCAGGAGAAATAATTCCCTCAATGGCGTACGATGAGCCGTTCGGATTCTCGGGTGCTGATGCAGTTGGTACACCATCAAAATCTACATATTGGAAAGCAACTTGGCCGCTGCTAAACAGCTGACGCGCACTCGCTTCATCTACAACAAAGCGCCCTTCACCGTGTGATACGGGTACTTTATGAATCATGCCCGGAGCGAATCCCGCTAGCCAAGGAGAAGAAGTGGAGGTAACACGCGTTGTGGCAATGCGGGAAACGTGGCGCAACTGGGTATTATGCGTGAGTGTTGGTGATGATGAGGTGAGCTTGTCTGGATCCCCGTAGGGGAGGAAACCTGATTTCACAAGAGCCTGGAAGCCATTGCAAATGCCGAGCACAAGGTTACCTTTGCTCACAAAGGCTTTGACGCCTTCGCTCACCGCCGGAGCTCGCAGGAAGTTCGCGATAAACTTTGCCGAGCCGTCAGGTTCGTCGCCAAGAGAAAAGCCGCCCGAGAATGCGAGAATATCTGCTGATTGCAACTTTTCGATGAATGCGGCGGTGTCAGCTTTGAGGAGTTCTGGCGTGAGATTGCGAATCACGAGAAACTCGGTGGTAGCTCCCGCTGCTTCAAATGCTTCAGCCATATCGTATTCAGAATTGGTGCCGGGAAAAACCGGTAGCAGCACATGCGGCGCATTGCGGTGATCTATCATCGAATCTGGCAGCTCATTGGCGAAATCCGCACCCTGCGGTAGCCTTACAGCAAAATCCTCAAGTGGCGGCTCATTGCTCGACAATACCGGATACACTTGCGAATATGCATGATCCAAAGCGGTGAGGGCGCGCCCAATAGAGAAGCGTTCCACGCCGAAATCAAGATCTGAATGTGTATCAGTGGTTGTGCCAATAAGAACTGCGGCATCGGGGTGACCCGCGCTCGCAAAAGCCTGCACAACATCGAAGCCTGGCTCAGTGGCAAATATGATTCCGCCGATGGGGGTGGCCGTGAGGTAGTTGTATGCCCCGCCTTCGGTCCGTGCGAGACGCTCGGCGAATTCGGCGTCTATGTTAAAGCCCACGCGATTACCGAGGCACATATTGGCAAGAGCGGCGGCCAAGCCAGTGCTATGCACTGCGCTAGCGCCGGCGACCTTATGCCTAGCAGCAAGATCGCCGAACGCGGCGAAGTGTGCACAGAGCTGCTCGTAATTTGGTTTGCCTGAATCCTCTGGCTCGTGTGGCAGATACCAGACGTTGAGCTTGCGAGCTGGAAGCGTTGCCGAGATGACGCTACCTGCATCCATCACTGATATGGCAAAGCTAACGAGAGTCGGAGGCACATGAAGATCAGCTCCGAAGCTGCCAGACATCGAATCTTTTCCGCCTATAGCAGCTACGCCGAATGCTTCTTGAGCGTCGAGCAGACCGAGAAGAGATTGAGTGACGTCGCCCCACACGTGTGGATCGTCGTCTGGACGCTGGAAATACTCTTGAACCGTGAGCCACGCAGACTCACTATCGGCTCCAGCCGCACTCAGCTTGGCTAATGCCTCAATCACAGAATATGCGCCCATAAGATATGGAGAATAATCTGCGATGGCCGGTGAATACCCGTAGGCCATCACTGAGGTGGTGGGGCTTCCTCCTGGGACGGGAAGGGTTTGCGCGGAGACGCATTCTACGGTGCGCTGATACTTGCCACCAAGTGGCATCAACACAGTGCTGCGCCCAACAGTGGAATCGAATTGTTCAATCATGCCGATCTGTTGGCCGATTCCAGCACTCGCGAGGTAGGAGAGCAGCCTCGTATCGTCGGCCGTCTCGCTGACATCGGTGGATGCTTGGCCAAAACTATACGACGAGCGTGCAGCTCCTAGGGTGGCGAATATCGGCTGAGAGGTATCAGCATCTGTGATGACGACGTTTTGGCTGCGAGGTGCGCCGTTGGTATCGAGAAAAGCGCGGGAAAGATCAAGCACAACGGCGTCATTCATGATCATACGCAGCCGGCCAGTATCGGTGACGTTTGCCACTACGGTGGCTTCGAGATTCTCACTGCGTGCAAGATCAAGGAACCGTTGCTGATCTTCGTTGCGCACCACCACTGCCATGCGTTCTTGAGATTCAGAGATCGCGATTTCTTTGGCGCTCAGCCCCGAGTATTTCAGCGGTACACGGTCGAGGAAAATATCGAGACTCTCGGCGAGCTCACCAATCGCAACGCACACTCCGCCGGCCCCGAAATCATTGCATCGCACGATCAGCTGCGCGGCATCAGGATTGCGGAAAAGCCGCTGTATCTTGCGTTCGTTTACCGGATTCCCTTTTTGTACCTCAGCGCCAGAGAGTTCCAGGGAATCCTTGTCGTGTGCTTTTGATGAGCCTGTTGCCCCGCCGATGCCGTCACGCCCCGTTCGCCCGCCAAGGAGGATGACGACGTCTCCCAATTGCGGCTCGAGACGGCGTACATTCGCTTCAGGAGCGCCAGCTACGACGGCTCCTAGTTCCATACGCTTGGCCACATAGCCAGGGTGTACGTATTCGTGCACAGCAGTTGTGGCCATACCGATTTGGTTGCCATAGCTGGAAAACCCGAGTGTTGCGCGCGTGGAAATATCGCGTTGGGGGAGTTTGCCTGGGAGAGTCGCACTACGCGGGGTAGTTACGTCCCCCGCGCCAGAAATACGCAAACCCTGGTACACCCACGAGCGCCCTGACAAAGGATCGCGTATCGCTCCACCAAGGCAGGTACTCGCCCCACCAAATGGTTCGATCTCTGTGGGATGATTGTGCGTCTCGTTCTTGAACATGAGCAGCCAGGGTTCAGCATCGCCCTGGTTGTTCAAGGCTTGAACGTGTACTGAGCATGCATTGATCTCAGCGGAGACTTCCTGCGAGTTGAGCCGGCCAGTACGGCGTAACTCTTTACCCATGATTGTGCCAAGATCCATCAGGCTACGCGGCTTGCCTGCGCGACCATTCTCCCGGCGCAGCTCGTCCCAGCGTTCGAGAGCCTCGTCGATGGAGGACGCGAACAACTGCGATCCGTTGCGAATATCGGTGAGTTCGGTATTGAACGTTGTGTGGCGGCAATGATCGGACCAGTACGTGTCAAGCGCGGCGAGTTCAACGTCTGTGGGGACGCGCCCTTCCTGTATGAAGTACTGCTGTACAAGCGCTAAATCCTCAAAGCTCATCGCCATGGCGCGCTCACGGCGCAGCTTCTCCAACCCCTGGGCGTTTAAGGTAAGAAAATCAGGGAATTGCTCCACTCCCTTCGGATGGGTGAGCTGGGGTTCACTCAGAGTCGAGAAGTCTTTTTCGCGCGACTCAACTGGGTTCACCAAGTGACTGGTAATGGCGCGGCGTGCCGAGACGCTCGGTTCTGGATCGAACACAATGAGCCGCGAAGAATATATACGCGCTGCGGTGCCGGGCTGCACTAACGCAAGTGCCTGCGTCGCGGCGTCGGCCCGTTGGTCATATTGCCCGGGGAGATACTCGATTCCCAGGGAGGGACGCCGAGCAAGAGACGCAAAACTCTCTGATGTAATGAGGCTATCTACTCGCGCGTCACAGACGATTGAGCCGGCAAGAGAGGAGATATCATCCTCGCTCGCATTGAATGCTTCGTAACAGAAGTAGAGCTCCACAGAGGCGAGATCCACGCCGTCTAAAGCGTTGAGCTCGTCGAGCAAAGAAGCTTCTTCACTGCGAAACTCTGGTTTCCTGCGTACAACGAGGCGGGCATCCATTATTGCGGCCTTTCGCGTATTCCAGTTGGTGTGGTAAGCCTGCAGAGCGCAAACCTCAGCTTGCTCACTATCGCTCGGTGCAGGCATCTGAGGGCTAGAGCGTTATTTCAGCTTGCTCGAGCACTTTCGCGGTTTGATCCTGGCGGAACTGGATATAGCGAGCTTGCACCTGCGGATCGGCCAAACCAATCATTGCAACTGCGAGCAGTGCTGCATTGTATGCTCCAGCGCCACCGGTTGCTGTGGTGGCAACAGGGATACCTCGCGGCATTTGTACAGTTGATAGGAGCGAGTCAAGCCCGCCAGCGAACGAGGTTTTCATTGGTACGCCGATGACCGGCAGATGTGTATGCGCTGCGCATACCCCAGCCAAATGAGCCGCCCCGCCAGCGCCGGCGATCACCGCCGCGAACCCGCGATCCGCAAGCCCGATTATAAACTCTTGCACTGCTTGAGGCGTACGGTGTGCTGATAACGCGCGAATCTCGTATTCGATACCGAATATGTCGAGAACGTTCGCGGCTTCCTTCATCGCATCGAGATCGGAGCGTGATCCCATAATGATTGCGACTTTATACGTCATCGTCTTCCTTTCGAAGTAATTAGGGGGTAAACCTTAAGGATCTATGCCCACGCTTGGCCAGTAAGGCGCTCAAAAGCCTCACGGTAACGCGCAGCGGTTTTCTCGATGACGTCGTCTGGGAGCGCAGGGGCGGGCGGCGTCTTGTCCCAATCGAGGGTCTCGAGCCATTCGCGCAGGAACTGCTTGTCGAAACTTGCTTGAGCGTGCCCAGGCTCCCACGTGTCGGCATCCCAAAAACGCGAGGAGTCAGGAGTGAAGGCTTCATCGCCCAAGGTGAGATTGCCGTCTAGATAACCGAATTCGAATTTAGTATCTGCGAGAATAATTCCACGGCTCTTAGCGTACTCAGATGCCTCAGCGAAGAGCTTCAACGATGCTTCTTCGAGGGCTTCGGCTGTTTCGGTGCCGATCTGGTTCTTCAGCTCCTCGATGGAAATGTTTTCGTCGTGGCCGTTCTCTGCTTTTGTAGACGGCGTGAAAATCGGTTCAGGAAGCGCGTCGCCTTGGCGCAGGCCTGCGGGCATTTTTACGCCATTGATGGTGCCGTCTTGGCGGTAGCTCTTTAGTGCAGAGCCTTCGAGATAACCACGCACAATGCACTCAGCAGGTACCATATCGAGTTTACGCACAAGCATTGAACGCCGCGCAAGGTCATCACCGTAGGAGTTGAATGGTGCAGGATAATCTGCCGGATCGGTAGAGACCATGTGGTTAGGCATGATGTGTTCGAGTTTGTTGAACCAAAATGCTGAAATGCTGTTGAGTACGCCCCCTTTGTCTGGGATCAATTCGTCGAATACGACGTCAAATGCGGAGACGCGGTCTGTGACGACGATGAGTAAATGATCGTCAAGATCGTAGAGATCGCGAACTTTGCCGCGGGAAAGGAGAGGGACATCTGCCACTGGGCTGTACTTCATTAAACTCACGAGGTAGACGATAGCGACCGCGTCTACGCATCGCTAGTTGTGTCGAATGCTGGATGCTTTTGTGAATAGAATGTGAGACGCCGGCGTCGCATTTGTCGGTGGGGTTGTGTTTGTGTGCTCGGCCGGTTGCGCCGCCCTGTATAGGCATGCCCATTGGGTCCACGGTGATTTCTACGCTGAAATCCTCGTGAAGGCCACATCGCGGGTATGATGATTGCGTGAGAATCCGGCTTGATATCGCCTACTGCGGCGAGAGTTTTCATGGATGGGCGCGCCAGCCTGGGCAACGAACTGTGCAAGGTGAAATCGAGGCAGCGCTTGCTACCATTCTTCGTGGCGCGGTAGAACTCACAGTTGCTGGCCGCACAGACGCTGGCGTACATGCGAGGGGGCAGGTGGCTCATTTCGATATAAGCGCCGATACATGGCGTGAATTGGGTGGCAGAGCAAAAGGCGAACCTACGGCGTCATTGCTTAAATCCCTCAATGCGATACTCGCTTTTCGTGCGCGTCAGCAAACAGCAGAAACAGGTGGCGCGCACCGCTCCGCCTTGCCGCGTGAATATTGTGATGTGGTTATCCGCGGCGTGCAACAAGTACCAGACACTTTCGATGCGCGGTTTTCCGCCCTATGGCGCAGGTATACGTATCGTATATGTGATGGCGTAGAGCGCTGGAATCCAATGCGGCGCGATGAACTCTGGCTTCCATCGCAGCTGAACGTGGATGCGATGAATAGAGCGAGTAGTGCCTTGCTCGGTGAACACGATTTTCTCTCATTTTGTAGGCCGCGTGAGGGCGCTTCTACGGTACGCACCTTGTATGAGCTCCGCTTCGAGCGAGGGGAAGACGGCGTGCTTGTGGGGAACGTCAGAGCTGATGCTTTTTGCCATTCCCAGGTTCGCACGCTTATGGGCACGCTGATTGAAGTGGGTAGAGGAGCTCGAGGAGAAGACTGGCCTGGTATTCGTCTGCGTGAACGATTACGTGATGGCCAGGTGATAGTTGCCCCGCCTCGTCCTCTTACGCTGGAAGAAGTAGGTTACGCACAACCCCAAGAATATGGGCTCCAGGCGCAGCGTGCGCGGCGCTACCGCGGCGCATGAAGCGCCTCACAGCGTTACGATAATCTTTGACGCTGCACCATATCTGCAACTAAAGTGGGTAAATGTTGTGTGAGCTATGCGTGGGCAATTCCCACTCGCCACGCTGAGGCCGCGCCGCAATCAATCTTATCCACTGGATTGGCGAGGAATCGCTTGCCCAAAGCCATAGGCAGCGAGAAGCCGTAAGCGCTGATCCGCAATGATAGAAATGAAGGGTACGCAAAGTGCGCACGTATTCACCGAAGCCCGGAGACGTTGAGAAGAAGTGGTACGTCATCGACGCCACTGACGTCGTCCTTGGCCGTCTGGCAGCACAGGTTGCCAACCTGCTCCGTGGGAAGCATAAGCCGAACTTCGCACCACATGCAGATACTGGCGATTATGTCATCATCATCAATGCAGAGAAGGTCGCTCTCACTGGCTCTAAGCGTGAACAGAAAATGGCCTACCGTCACTCCGGATATCCGGGTGGCTTGCGGGCTACCTCGTATGCTGAGCTTCTTGAAGTAAATCCGGAGAAGGCCGTTATGAAGGCTGTTGCGGGTATGCTTCCGAAGAACGCTCTTGGACGTCAGCAGCTCACCAAGCTCAAGGTATTCCGTGGGTCAGAGCATCCACATGCGGCGCAGAAGCCGGAGCCCTATGAGCTCAAGCAGGTTGCACAGTAACCCTGGAACTAGATTTAAGGAGAACCGTGGCTGAGACCACCGTTGAAGTAGAAGAGCTGGACGCAGCGCCAAGCTCGTACACAAGCGAGAGCGAAGCTCCGCAGCCCACAGGTCAGGGCGCATCCGTGACCGCTCCGGGCGCAGGCCTCGGCCGCCGCAAGGAGGCCGTTGCACGCGTTCGACTCGTGCCAGGTACTGGCGAATGGAAGATCAACGGGCGTTCGCTCGAGGATTACTTCCCGAACAAGATTCACCAGCAGCTTGTGCATTCCCCATTCGTACTGCTCGATCTTGAGGGTCGCTTTGATGTGATTGCACGCATCAATGGCGGTGGCCCTTCGGGGCAGGCAGGTGCGCTGCGCCTTGGGATTGCGCGTGCGCTGAACGAGATTGATCGTGAGGCGAACCGCCCAGCACTGAAGAAGGCTGGCTTCCTCACGCGCGATGCACGTTCCGTGGAACGCAAGAAGGCAGGTTTGAAGAAAGCACGCAAGGCGTCGCAGTTCTCCAAGCGCTGATTCGATCTTTATTCAAAATGGAAAAATCCCCGCAATAGGCGGGGATTTTTTCATGTGTAAGTGGCGTACAATGAGCAGGTAATTGACCTATTCAAAGGAGATATGGTGGCTCGACTTTTCGGTACAGATGGGGTACGTGGCCTAGCGAATAAAGAGCTAACAGCGCCGTTAGCATTACAGCTTGGCGAGGCAGCAGCACGCGTATTGGCAAAGAATCCTCTCGGGCATCGCCCTAAGGCCATAGTTGGCGCTGATACGCGCCAATCATCAGCAATGCTGGGCGAGGCTTTGGCGGCAGGGCTTGCCAGTGCGGGGGTAGACGTCGAGCATATTGACGTCATCCCAACACCGGGTGTTGCTTACCTTACCGCAGAAGAGGATTATGATCTCGGCGTCATGATCTCGGCTTCGCACAACCCTATGCAAGATAACGGAATCAAGTTCATTAATGCCAATGGCTTCAAGCTTGATGATGCTATTGAAGACGAGATTGAAAAGCTGCTCGGTACCCAGTGGGAGCGCCCCATTGCTGAGGGAGTTGGCACTATCACCGATGCTGCGATGGTGTCTGACCGAGTGTATATGGATCACCTCATCCGCGTGGGTGAACCGCTGCATGGGCTTCGTATCGCCTTGGACTGCGCCAATGGCGCTACGTCGGACGTCGCCCCGCGCGTCTTCCAAAAACTCGGTGCAGACGTTGTGGTGATCAACGCTGCCCCGGATGGAAAGAATATTAACGATAACGCCGGCTCTACCCATCCAGAGCAACTTCAGGCTCTTACTGTGGCCACGAAAGCCGATTTTGGATTTGCGTTTGATGGCGATGCGGATCGGTGCTTGGCTGTGAACTCCCGCGGTGAGCTTGTAGACGGCGATATGCTCATGGGGATGCTCGCGGTAGCGATGAAGAATGATGGCCGGCTCAAGCGTAATACGCTGGTGCTCACTGTGATGAGCAATCTTGGCCTCCATCTTGCCATGCGCGATCAGGGAATTAAGACGATTTCCACGAAGGTGGGCGATCGCTATGTGCTAGAGGAAATGCTCGCGCATGGATACAATATCGGCGGTGAACAGTCAGGCCACGTGATTAATCTGGATTACGCAACCACGGGTGATGGCACACTTACCGCTGTGTTGGTTGCCTCCGAAGTGGCCAAACAGGGCAAGACGATTGAAGAACTCACCAGCTTCGTCCAAAAGCTCCCTCAGACTCTGATCAATGTGCCGAATGTAGACAAAAGCCGCACTGGCGAAGTATCGAAAGAAGTTGCCGATGTGGAAATGGAGCTAGGAGAGACGGGCAGAGTTCTGTTGCGTGCGTCAGGCACCGAACCGCTCATCCGGGTGATGGTGGAGGCCGCCACGCAAGAGCAGGCAGACTCCTCGGCTCAATATTTGGCGGATATCGTTGCGAACAAGCTTGCGTTGTGAACTCGTGCGGGTTCACCCGTGCGTGGTCCAGGGAACGAAAGGCAGTTCAGGGAACGAAACGTTGCTTAAAGATTGCGTAACCAGATTTCTGTGATGGAATGATCTGCATCTTTCGTCAGTACGATCGATGCACGTGATCTGGTGGGTGCTACATTCTCACGCAGATTCGGAAGATTGATCGTCTGCCAGATATTGTGCGCCACGGCGTCTGCTTCGGCGTCACTCAAATGTGAATACGTGCGGAAATATGATCTTTCATCGCTAAAGGCAGTCTTTCGAAGCCCTCGGAACCGTTCCATATACCAGGTTTCGAGGGCTTCCTCAGACGCATCAAGATAAATCGAAAAGTCGAAGTAATCCGACACGGCTCGAAACTCGCCGTCTGTAGTGGAAAGGCGGGGAGGTTGCAACACGTTGAGCCCCTCGACGATCAAAATCTCAGGCCTATCCACCTCAATATGTTGATCGGGCACAATATCATAGGAGAGATGATCGTACACAGGTACCCGCAGGTGGGGTTCACCTGCTTTGACGGCTGCAAGGAACTCGAGCAGGGCGTGGCGATTATAGGACTCTGGAAATCCCTTCCGCCCAAGCAAACCCATCTGCTCAAGTCTGGCGTTCGGGTAGAGAAAACCATCGGTGGGTACAAGAGCTACGTGGGGCGTGCGAGGCCAGCGGCTCATTAATTCTTGAAGGAGACGCGCGGCAGTAGACTTACCTACAGCTACGGAACCGGCGATGCCAATCACCCAGGGCGTGCGCTCACGTGACACGCCTAGGACGCTCTCCGTCTCTTCACGCAGTTGCGAGGTGTGCCCTGCATAGATTTGCATTAGCGCAGAAAGAGGCCGATAGATGCCGTCGGCTTGCTCCACGGTGATTGGGTCTCCAAGGGAGGCGAGACGCCGCACCTCACTTTCCGTTAGTGGTAATTCGGTTGCAGATGCGAATGCTCGCCACTCGTCGAGCGGAATCTGTGTAAATGGCGATGTGGAATAGTGTGCGTCGCGTGAAACCTGCGCCCGCTCTTTTCGTGGCGCATGATGCAAAACTGCCATGGGGATATCCTACACGCACGCGTGGAGAACTCGAGCTTTGATGCGCAACGGCATTCGCAATACGCTACATTTGCTTATATGTGCGGAATTGTTGGATATGTTGGCGGAGATTCGCCAAGCGAAAAACCACTGGAAGTTGTATATGAAGGCCTCGAACGGCTCGAATATCGGGGCTATGATTCGGCTGGAATCGCCGTTGTGGGAGCCGATGGCATCGAGTATCGCAAGAAGTCGGGCAGAGTTGAGCAACTCAAGCAGGAACTGAAAGATCGGCCCGTATCACTTACGACCACCGCGATTGGGCATACCCGCTGGGCAACGCACGGCCAGCCGAGTGATCAAAACTCACATCCCCACCTTTCTAGAGATGGAAAAGTTGCCGTCGTACACAACGGTATTGTGGAGAACTTCCAGGAGCTGCGCGAACAACTCGCCAGCCGCGGGTCAGTGTTTATCTCTGATACCGACACCGAAGTTGCGGCACATGTACTCGGTGAAGAGTATGCGCGCGCGGGATCTTTGCGCGAAGCGATGTTGAATGCCGTTCAGAGTTTCGAGGGTTCATTTGCGCTCGTCGCTATAGCTGATGGCGAGCCGGGTACGATCGTTGCTGCTCGGCGTAACTCCCCACTCGTGGTCGGGATGGGAGACGGCGAATACTACCTTGGGTCGGACGTTGCAGCTTTCGTGGGATATACGAAACGAGCCATGGCGATCGCTCAAGATCAGATCGTCGTCTTGAATAAAGATGGTGTGGAGGTGCTGAACTTTGACGGCACGCCAGCCGAAGGTGAAGAATACGACGTTGATTGGAGCATCGAGGCAGCAGTTACAGACGGCTATGAGTCGTTTATGGACAAAGAGATCCATGAGCAGCCAAAAGCGGTAGCAGACACCCTGCTGGGGCGCCGCAATAAGGACGGCTATCTCAAACTTGACGAAATGCGTCTGAACGAAAGCGAACTGCGAGCTATCGATAAAATCATCGTCGTGGCGTGCGGCTCGGCTGCCTATGCAGGGCATGTGGCGAAATATGCGGTTGAGCATTGGTGCCGTATCCCAGTAGAGGTTGAGCTGGCACACGAGTTCCGCTACCGCGATCCTGTAGTCAATTCCAAAACGCTTGTTGTGGCCATCTCGCAATCAGGCGAGACGATGGATACTCTGATGGCCGTGCGTCACGCCTCTGAGCAAGGTGCATGCGTATTGGCGATAGTCAATGTTTTCGGCTCTACCATCGCCAGAGAGGCAGACGCCGTGCTGTACACTCACGCCGGCCCTGAGGTGGCAGTGGCCTCCACAAAAGCCTTTAGTGCGCAGATTACTGCGTCGTATCTTTTGGGTTTGTATCTCGCACAGTTGCGCGGCAACAAATATCCAGACGAGGTTGCCACCTACCTTGATGAACTAGCAAAGATGCCCGAACGCATTGAGCAAGTTCTTGAACAAGAAGATACTATTCGCGCTCTCGCACGTGATATGAAAGATATTTCTTCGGTACTCTTCTTAGGCCGCCATGTGGGATTCCCGATCGCTCTGGAAGGTGCTCTCAAGCTTAAAGAGCTCGCCTATATACATGCTGAAGGGTTCGCAGCAGGCGAACTCAAACATGGCCCGATTGCCCTCGTGGAAGAAGGCCTGCCGATTTTCTTCGTCGTCCCTACGCCCAGGCGCCCCCTGCTGCATTCGAAGGTGATTTCGAATCTCGCGGAAGTCAAATCGAGGGGCGCGCGCGTGATCGTCGTAGCCGAGGAAGGAGACGACGCGGTGGACGGCCTCGCCGACACCATCATTCGCGTGCCTGTATCCACTCCGACGCTGATGATGCCACTCGTCACCGTTGTTCCTTTACAGATATTTGCCTGCGAGCTTGCTAAACAAAAGGGCTACGATGTAGATAAGCCACGCAATCTGGCGAAATCTGTAACCGTGGAGTGAGGCTAATGGAACGGGCATATCGAATCGCAGAGGTACGCGGGGCTGAAGAGCCTCTTCTTGCCTCAGGCGAGCCACTCATGGAGCAAGCTGCTTATGCGCTCGCGCAGGCGGTGATACGAAATCTGAAGCGCAATGAGCATACAGTGCCCGGATCTACCGTGCTGGTACTTGTTGGAGCAGGCAATAACGGCGGCGATGCGCTATTCGCTGCCACGTATCTTGCCCAGCGGGGTTTAAGCGTGACCGTAACGACGGCTGGGGATGCCCACCAAGGCGGCCTCGAGGCTGTGCGCTCACTGGGTATCCCTGTGATTACAAACCCGCCGTTGAATGAGCTGCGAGAACTCGCGCGACGTGCAGGCACATGGATCGATGGTCTGCTAGGTATTGGAGCGCGGGGTGCAATGCGTGCGCCGCTGGCTTCATGGGTGCAGGCTCTATGCGACGAGCGAGCACACAGCGCTGTGGAACCTTATGTGATCGCTGTTGATACGCCGTCTGGGATCGGAGTAGATGATGGCACCATACCGGGAGCGGTGCTTCCTGCGGACGTAACCGTAACGATGGGTTGCGCGAAACCAGGGCTTTTCCTTCCGCCGGCACGTTTTATGTGCGGCCGCATCGAGCAAGTGCCGTTGGGCTTTGAGCCGTACCTGCCCTCGAAACCAGCGCTTGTGCAAGTAAGTGACGCCGATGTGCGTGACCTCATCAAAGTGCCACACAGCTCAGATCACAAATACACTCGCGGTGTATTGGGGATGCTCACTGGCTCGCGGGTGTATCCCGGTGCAGGTGTGCTTTCGGCTGGAGGCGCCCGCGCGTGCGGTATTGGGATGATCAGGCATCTGAGTGATGTACCTGACGTCGTAGCCGCATATCCTGATGTAGTGACGGCGCCGGGTCAAGTACAAGCCTGGCTTATTGGCTCAGGGATCCCTGATGTGGCAAGAGACGGAGCTTCCGATTCGGATGAAGCGCTGTTGCGCAAGGTTGTGAGCACTTTCGATTCGGCGTTGGAGCAGCATATGCCCGTCGTGCTCGACGCTGGGGCAATCGGGCTTGTCTATGACCGAGATGTGAGCGCGAATGTAGTGATCACCCCGCATTACGGTGAGCTAGCTCGGCTGCTTCAAGCGCGCGGTGAGGCTATGACGCGCGCCGACGTGGAAAGTGCGCCAGCGCGCGCTGCGCGTCTTGCCGCTACCTTAACGGGCGCAACGGTTGTGGCCAAAGGTGCATGCACGGTAATTGCTGATTCTTCAGGGCCTCTGTTTGCGCAATCTGGCGGGTCTGGATGGCTTGGCACGGCCGGCTCGGGAGATGTGCTTGCAGGGATTGTTGGGGCATTGTTGGCAAGTAATTCTGATGGCTTTAGCGGCGTAGGAGTGAGATCTTTTGCGGCATCACTTGCCGCGTGTGCCTGCCATATTCATGCACGCGCAGGTGCGCGCGCTGCTGGTGTGCCGTGGGGCTATGGAGTCAGCCGCGAGGGCGATGGCCGCGGAACTCGCGGGGGTTTATCTCGAGTTGGTCATCCGATTACCGCGCCCGATATTGTGAGCGAGCTTCCCGCCGTCTTTGACGAGATCCTCAACCCCTGAAGCGTAAAATAGTGCCCGATAGACGGCGGAGAAACGGTAGTACTATGGCCAAGCAGCCACTTTTTCATGACGATCCATTCGGCAGCTCACGCGGCGCTCTACAGGCGGGCTCGCCACCGAGCGCCTCAGTGATGCTTGGCGCTGGGCGTTATGATGCACACAGCGAATGTGGTGACGCCGGGAGTTACGATGAGCTATACCCTTCGCGCGCACTTATCTCCCATTCGGCCTTCGTGCACAATCTGGAGCGGGTACGCCAATACGCACCTGATCAAGAGATAATGGCGGTGGTCAAGGCTGATGCGTATGGGCATGGTGCTGTGTGCGTCATGCGCTGGGCAATCGAAGAAGGCGTGCGCTGGTTTGCTATTGCTGAACTGGGTGAAGCACTCGAAATTCGCCGCCAAATCGATTCGCCCTGCCACATTTTGGCATTGATTACGCGCCCGAGCAGCGATTATCTGGAGGCGATTCGCGCGCAGATCGATCTTACCGTGGCAAGCGCTGAACAGATTCGGCACATCGCGGCTGCGGCACGCACCGCTGGAAAGCGTGCACAGATTCATCTCGAAATAGATACCGGCATGGCTCGCGGGGGTTTTGATCGAGATTCGTTACGCGAAGCAATCCCTGTGATTAACGAACTGAGCCAAGCAGGCGATATTCATGTGAATGGAGTGTGGTCTCATCTTGCATGTGCGGATGATCCACGCTCTACGTTCACTGATACGCAGGTTGAGCGATTTGACGACGCGCGCGAGTGCCTTGAGCAGGCAGGCATTCATCCCGTCTTTACTCATTTAGCAGCATCGTCAGGCATTATTTGGCATGAGAACACGCATTACAATATGGTGCGCCCCGGGATTATGCTCTACGGCCTCAGCCCGAATCCTGAGCGTGCAAGCAATTCCGCGCTGGATCTTACACCTGTGATGGAGTTGCAAGCCGATATCGTAAGCACTCGCGATGTAGAAAAAGGTACGGGAGTGAGTTACGGGCACACCGCCCATACGCGAGCCGATCAGCGCCTTGCGACGGTGCCTCTTGGCTATGGTGATGGTATTCCCCGCTCAGCGTCGAACGCCGCACGAGTCGATATCCGTGGTGTAAAGGCTCATATTCTTGGGCGCGTGTGTATGGATCAGTTCGTTATCGGCGTCTGCGATGAAGGCGGTGGTGAGCATTCAGATTCTCCACGAGGCGGTGATGGCTCCCAAGGCGGCGGCACAGGCGATGCCGCATTGCGCGTAGGTGAGACGGTTCGTCTGTTTGGAGATCCGGCCAACGGCGCGTTTAGTGCTGATGACTGGGCAGGCTGGTGCTCCACGATCAACTATGAGATTGTTACTAGAATTGGGCCGCGGGTGCCGCGGATCTCTGTGCCGTAGGTAGTCTAGAACCGTAGGCAGCTTTGACCTTGAGTGGTATGGAGCTTAGGTAGCATGGATTTTAGGAAGCATAGAGCGTAGGTAGAATGAACTCGCCGAGCGGGGTTTCGAGTCTGAAACGGCGTGGCGGGCGATGATAGTGGTTCGTAGATGAAATGAGATGCTATGGCATATATATTTCAAGCGCCTCTCGTGAGCGATATTCAAGCCATCGGTGAGGCCTTTGGTGAAAACGCCCAAGGGGGAGATCTTCTGATGCTCAACGGGCCACTTGGCGCTGGAAAGACGACGATGACGCAGGGAGTAGCGCGGGGGCTCGGTGTGCGTGGTACAATTTCGTCTCCTACGTTCGTCATTGCTCAGATTCACAGGGGTAGAGTAATTGATCTTGTACATGTTGACGCATATCGATTGGGTTCAATGGATGAACTCGACGCGCTCGACCTTGATACCTCCCTTGATGAATCGCTTACTGTAGTGGAGTGGGGAGAGGGCAAAACTGAGGTGCTCAGTGAGGATAGGGTAGAGGTATTCATCGAACGCCCTGAAGGAGCTGACGCCGGTTTGGATCCAGAGGATCTCTTTGAGGACGCGCCTCGAACGCTGCGCTGCGTCGGCGTGGGCGAGCGCGGAGCTGAACTCCTCGATGCAGTTGCCCGTGATGAGCGTCTAGCGAACCTCATCGTATCGCACGGTGAGTGAATTCGATGGTTGTGCAGTGTGAGACAGACGGCGTTCGCAGTAAAGTTGCGGGCGGATTGTGGTCGGTGCTTGCGTTGATAATCTCAGCATTAGCGGCTGTAGGCTTCGCCACACCTGCATACGCTGATCCTCAGGTACCTGAAGGCGAGCTTCCCCAGGCGGTAAGCCAGTGGTTTGCCAGCAGCGCCGCCCGCGATATCGTGAGCCAATCGAAAGCATTGAAAGGCGAAACGGCACAGAGCGGTACTGCACAGGCCAGCGATACACAAAACACCGAGATAACTCTCGGCGCTGCACAACGCGTATACAACATTGTGGGAGAAAGCGACTTGCTTGAGTCGGACTCTTCGGTAGTACAAGCCACAGGTGCGAGTGAGCCTGGGATATATGTGGTGGATCGATGGTATTCGATTGCCTCAAGTAGTGATGGCTCGCCCGTCGCCTTACTGTTCGCCGCTTTTGGCGCTGATCTATCTACTCCTCGCACGAGTCTCGTAGTGGGTGATCCCGCCTTTGCCCAAGTGCTTCAAAGGAGCGGAACGTCACTGCGCCTGGCCTACGATTCACAGCTTGATGCATGGTTTATTGCTGCAGATGATGAGATTGCTCCGGCAAACAAGGCTGCGCAGGCATATTTGCTAGGTTGGATGCCACTCGAACAGTTTCTGGCTCAACGTGAGAGGATTCTAGGCAATGACGCTCCTGAAGTCGTTGCGCCAGAGATGATCGCAGGGGCTCAAGAGCAAGAGTCTCGTATGGTAATGGCAAGCGCGGGTATTGCAGGAGCCTTGTTTTTACTCGCGCTATCGGTAGTATGGCTCGAGTATGAGCGTCACTATTTGATTGCGAAAGATACGGAGAATTCTCGAGGAGCAGCCAACAAAGTAGGGCGGCGCAAGGGAGTTATCGAAGCAGATGATTCTACCGGCAGTGCGCATTTGAGCGAGCCCGCACGCCGCGTGCTCGTGTATCGTCGGAGCAAGAAAGACGAGGAATCCTAAACTATGTTTTATTTGACTATCGATGTCTCATCGCACGTTCTGGTTGGTGTAGTAGAGGCGGCCGCTGACGATTTTGCTTCTGTGGCGCTTCGATCGCGAGTGGCATCAAATGATTCGCGTCACCATGTAGAGCTTTTGAGCCCTATGGTTAAACAAGCGTTGGGGGAGGCGCACGTAGTGCGTCCTGACGCAATTATCGCCGGTACGGGGCCGGCGGCATTCACCGGCCTGCGTGCAGGCTTGGTGACGGCGCGTACCTTGGCGTACACGTGGGATATTCCTATCTATGGGATCTCTTCTGCCGAAGTAATAGCACTTGCTGCGGCGGATCGTGGCGCCAATATCGTTGAAGCCATTATTGATGCGCGTCGTAAAGAAGTGTACGCATTGCGTGCCCGGGCGATGGGGTCAGACGACGTCGAAGTGCTCGAAGTGCCCCGTGTTTTGCGCCCGAAGGCTTTGGCTCAGGAGCTTGACGGCAATCCTGCCGTTGTGGCGTGTGCGAGGGCTGACCTGTACGCCGATGTGTTACCCGATCGGATAATTGTAGATGCGGAGCCTGAGGTTGCAGTGCGGTTAGTAATGTCGCGCTTGGCGCGCCGCGATGCAGGCGAGGCCATCGATTTTAGTACGGAGCCTCAGTATTTGCGGCGCCCAGATGTGGATGCAGGGGCACGCGCTCAGCCGGCTGCGCAGGGAAATCCGTATGGAAAGTGAGATGCGCGAGCCGAAACCTGAGGAGCTACGTTGGGCGCCTTCAGCGGTTTCGGTTCCACACATCGTACCCATCCCGCAGGCGTTGTGGATGCAGTGCGCACGCTTTGATCGTGAGATTTTTGGCCCAGATGCCTGGGCGGAGTCTGTATGGAAATCAGAACTCGCAAACCCTGATCGTTTGTACCTTATGATCCAGGAGAACCCTGCTCCGCATCGCAGTATTGGGCGTTTGCTGGCACTTGGCGGTATCTCTTTGTATGAAGACTGTGAGCTCTTGACCTTAGCCGTTGCTCCTTCCGTACGCCGCAGAGGGTATGCGACGTCTGTGCTACTGGAGCTCATTGATGCGGCACGCGCGGCGGGCTCGAAACAGATGTTTCTTGAAGTGCGTGCCCATGATACAGGGGCTCAGCGCCTCTATGCCCACCTCGGATTCGAGCGGCTCGGTGTGCGCAAACGGTATTATAGCGATGACGACGCTCTAACGATGCGACTTTCTCTCAAAGAATCTGACGCTTAAATCGAACTAGGGTATGCGTGCACGGATGTGCGCCTGCTGTGGGGCTTGAGAATACAGTTCTTACAGCTGTTGTTGCAGAATGGAATCCCTCTCGATGGGCGGATTTAAGCAAAGAAAGTCTTGCAAAAATAGAGTCGTCTATGGGCAGCTGCCTAAAACGGCTTGACTATGCGGATTATTCCAGTCCCGAAAATGGAACCATTCGAACAAACTGTGCAAAACTGCGTGTTTTACGCCGAAAAGGACCTTCCTGCCCATAAAACAACACGCAAATTCGAGTATATTCTTTGTGTGGCTAACTCAACTCAAACTCAGAAAAGCGCCAGTCGCTCCACCGTCGCTCTTAAAGTGACGATGGCTATTACTGGCTTGCTGTTTATTGCGTTCTTACTTGTCCATATGTATGGCAACCTCAAGATGTTCTTAGGGCCGGAGGAATACAACCACTACGCGATGTGGCTCAAGGGTGAGATTCCTGCGGAGCAAGGGGGAGGTCTGCTTAACCCGATTCTGCCTGGCTCAACAGCGGTGTGGGGTTTGCGTATCGTCCTTCTGGTCTCGGTCATCTTGCACATGTATTCGGCGTTCACTTTATGGTCTCGTGCAAAGACCGCGCGTGGTTCCGTGCGCTACAAGGTAGGGCATGGTGTGAAGCTTCGTCCGCAGAAGACGTACGCTGCCCAGACGATGCGCTGGGGCGGCGTCATCATCGTGATCTGGCTTGTATTCCACTTGCTCCAGTTCACTGTGCTCGCCGTGCAACCAGGCGGCACGTATACCCACGAAGAGCCATACAACAACATGGTGTATGCGTTCTCATTGTGGTGGATCTGGCTGTTCTACCTTGTAGCAATGCTTGCTATTGCACTTCACGTGCGCCACGGCGTGTACTCGGCACTTGCAACGCTCGGCTTGAGCACGCAGGCGCGCTATAACGCTTTCCGTGCCATTGCGCTGATCGTCGCTCTGCTGCTCGTGATTGGCTTTATGGCGCCTCCAACGGCAATTCTATTCGGGGCAATCACGCTCTAGGAAAAGGAAGTTAAAACGATGACTGAAACATTAATTGACGGCCTTTACCGCGAGGGTGCTCCTATCGCTGATACGAAAGCACCTGCAGGGCCGATCGATAAGAAATGGGAACAGCGCAAGTTCACCGCTAAACTCGTCAATCCTGCAAACCGGCGCAAGCTCAGCATTATCGTAGTTGGCACAGGCCTTGCGGGCGGCTCAGCGGCTGCCTCACTTGGCGAGATGGGCTACCATGTGAAGTCCTTCTATTACCAGGATTCAGCGCGCCGCGCGCACTCGATTGCTGCTCAGGGCGGCATCAACGCGGCCAAGAACTACAAGAACGATAACGACTCCGTATACCGCCTCTTCTACGACACCGTTAAGGGCGGGGATTATCGTTCACGTGAAGCAAATGTGTACCGCCTGGCTGAAGTGTCCGCCAACATCATCGATCAGTGCGTGGCTCAAGGCGTCCCGTTCGCGCGTGAATACGGCGGCCTTCTCGATAACCGTTCATTCGGTGGTGTGCAGGTATCGCGTACATTCTATGCTCGTGGCCAAACCGGTCAGCAGCTCCTTATTGGCGCCTACCAGGCTTTGATGCGCCAGGCACACCTTGGTACGGTGACGCTCTATCCGCGTCACGAGATGATGGAACTGATTGTCGTCGATGGCCGTGCTCGTGGGATTGTTGCTCGCGATATGGTGACCGGCGAAATCGAGACGCATCTAGCAGATGCTGTAGTGCTTGCCTCTGGCGGCTATGGCAACGTGTTCTTCCTCTCCACGAACGCCATGGGCTCTAACGGCTCTGCAGCGTGGAGGGCACATCGCAAGGGTGCATATTTCGGCAACCCGTGCTACACGCAGATTCACCCAACATGTATCCCTCAGCATGGTGAATCACAGTCGAAGCTCACGTTGATGTCAGAGTCGCTTCGTAACGACGGGCGCATTTGGGTGCCGAAGAAGGCAGAGGATACGAAGAAGGATCCGCGCGATATTCCTGAAGAGGATCGCGATTACTACCTCGAGCGTATCTATCCGTCCTTCGGTAATCTCGTGCCACGCGATATTGCATCCCGCCAGGCGAAGAACATGTGCGATGAAGGTCGCGGTGTAGGTCCAGAAATCGGCGGCGTGGCTCGCGGCGTGTACCTCGATTTTGCTGAAGCCATCGATCGTATGGGCATGGCTGCTGTGTCGGCGAAGTATGGCAACCTGTTCGACATGTACCAGCGCATCACCGGCGACAATCCGTACGAAACCCCGATGCGTATCTATCCCGCAGTGCACTACACTATGGGCGGTCTGTGGGTAGACTACGACTTGCAGTCGACGATCCCGGGCTTGTTCGTAGCTGGCGAAGCAAACTTCTCCGATCACGGCGCAAACCGTCTCGGCGCATCAGCTTTGATGCAAGGCCTCGCGGATGGATACTTCGTATTGCCCAATACAATCAACGATTACCTCGCTTCTGGGCCATATCCGAAGATCGCTGATGACAATCCTGAAGTGGTCGAGGCAAAGAAGTCGGTTGAGGATCGCATCGAACACTTCCTCAGCAACGATGGGAATCGTTCCGTGGATTCTTACCATAAGGAACTCGGCCACATCATGTGGGAGTACTGCGGCATGGAACGCACCGATGCGGGTCTGCGTAAAGCGATCGAATTGATTCGTGCGCTGCGCGCAGATTTCTGGAAGAACGTCAAGGTAACGGGTCAAGCATACGAGTTGAATCAATCGCTCGAGAAGGCAGGCCGCGTTGCCGACTTCCTTGAGTTGGGCGAGTTGATGTGTATCGACGCTTTGCACCGCAAGGAATCATGTGGTGGTCACTTCCGTGCGGAATCTCAAACTGAAGAAGGCGAAGCACTCCGTGATGATGAGAACTACGCCTACGTTGCAGCTTGGGAGTGGACGGGCGAAGGCAATTCGCCGATTCTCCACAAGGAAGATCTGAAGTACGAATTTATCGAGATGAAGCAGCGGAGCTACAAGTGAAAATTAACCTTGAATATTGGCGTCAGGCCGGCCCGACGGATGAAGGCCATTTCGAGACGCATACGTTAAACGATGTAGACGAGACGGCATCTTTCTTAGAGATGCTCGATCAGCTCAACGAAGAATTGTTTGCTGAAGGCAAGGAGCCTGTTGCTTTCGACTCTGACTGCCGCGAGGGCATTTGCGGTATGTGTGGTCTCGTCATCAACGGCGATCCGCACGGCCCGCAGCAGACGACGACGTGCCAGTTGCATATGCGTCACTTCAAAGACGGCGATACCATCACGGTAGAACCGTGGCGCTCGGCGGCATTTCCTGTGCTGCGCGATCTTGTGGTGGATCGTACGGCATTTGATCGGATCATCCAGGCAGGCGGCTATATCTCCGTCAATACTGGCGCTGCGCCGGACGCGCATTCGGTACCGGTTCGTAAGGAAGCAGCCGATATGGCGTTCGAAGCAGCCGCCTGTATCGGTTGCGGCGCGTGTGTAGCAGCATGCCCCAACGGTTCGGCGATGCTCTTCACATCGGCTAAAGTTGTCCATCTCGGCCTCCTCCCGCAGGGTAAGCCAGAACGTAAGTCTCGTGTGCAGAACATGCTTGCTCAACATGATGCCGAAGGCTTCGGTGGATGCACGAATATCGGTGCTTGCCAAGATGCTTGCCCCAAGGGGATCAGCATCGAGTTTATTTCACGTCTTAACCGCGAGTTCCTTCGCTCGGGCCGTGTGAAGTAAATCTAGCGATACGGTTACCGTAGTAACGCCGTACGGATGTTGGATGCTGCGGGTGCTATGGTAACTTGTTGAGTTCAGCCTAGGTGGGGGCGAGAAAAGTGAGAGCTTTTCTCGCCCCCACCTTGTGTTTACGCACACATAACAAGCCTGTGCTGAGATGTGGGTAGGTAAAGCCTTTACACACGCCGGTGAACAAGAGATACGGATTGCGCCCGATTGCAGGCCCGTCGGCGCATCTAGATGGCGTTGCGTAATGCGCAATACATCTCTCAACCCTCCCGGGTGCCACTTTGTGGGAAAAGGTATAGATGCATGTTTGTGGGAATAGGAAGGCAGCACTAGACTCATTACGTGCATGAATTAGTGATGGGAATTGAAACGTCTTGCGATGAGACGGGTATTGCCTTCGTACGTGATGGACAGCTACTAGCGGACGTGACGGCAACATCCATGGATGAGTATGCGCGGTTCGGTGGTATTATCCCAGAGATTGCGTCACGGGCTCATTTGGAAGCGTTCGTGCCGACGCTGGACGCGGCCGCGAAAAAGGCGGGCGTCACCCTCTCGGAGATTGATGCGGTTGCTGCGACGGCAGGTCCAGGGTTGGTGGGTTCCCTCACGGTGGGTGTATCTGCAGCCAAAGCGCTTGCTTTCGCGCTCGGAAAGCCGTTTTACGGCGTCAACCATATTATCGGGCATATTGCAGTAGACGAACTCGTACACGGGGATTTTCCCGAAGAATTCATTGGCTTGATCGTATCTGGCGGGCATTCGCATTTGCTTCATGTGCGAAATATAGCCACCGACGTCACGGAACTTGGCGGGACGATTGATGATGCCGCCGGCGAAGCCTTTGACAAGGTAGGAAGGCTACTGGGCTTGCCCTATCCAGGCGGGCCACATGTGGATCGCCTCGCTCAACAAGGCAACAAAGACGCAATACGCTTCCCGCGTGCTTTGACTGGGGCGAAGTATCGGGAGAAGCACCGCTTTGACTACTCCTTCTCAGGTTTGAAAACCTCGGTTGCTCGCCATATTGAGGGCATGCAATCACGCGGAGAAGAACTCCCTGTAGAAGATATTTGCGCTGGTTTTTCAGAAGCTGTAGCGGATGTGCTCGTGGCCAAAGCGATCGACGCATGTGAATACACCGGTTGCACTACGCTAGTGGTTGGCGGAGGGTTTTCAGCTAACTCTCGTTTACGTGCGCTCGCCGAGGAACGCGCTGAAACTCGGGGAATCGACGTGCGGATTCCGCCCATCCGTTACTGCACCGACAATGGTGCTATGATTGCAGCCCTCGGTTGGGAGATGGTGCGCAACAGAGTCGAGCCATCGCCACTCGATATTACTGTGGATACGGGTCTGCCCCGTGAAGTCACAATACTGCGCGAGAGGTAACACGAGAGGCAATAATCGCCCGATGTTGCCCGAGTATCGGGGTCAAGATAATCGTGCAGGAATGTGGAGCTTGCTTGTCGAGCCTCAGGGCTTTACGTAGCGCTTGAGGTTCTATGTCTGTGCCGCGTTTCTTTATCTCAACGCTCCCGATTTCCCTATTTCGTAGCTCTTTGGATAGCTGTTTCGCATTGATTTTGTGGATGCTGTGAATCCGAAACACTTGCGCGTGAGGATAGATGCTGCCATGCGAGTACATGGGAACTTGAGTGGCTACACCCCCTGCACGGCTCGGCGTGAGATATGCAATTCCTGGCGATACGGGGGCGAGCTCGAATTGTTCAGCATACGAAGCGATCCCACCACTTCTGATGATTGCTGGGTCGGGTTCAATAATGTATTCTCCAACGTCAGTAGGCTCACACAAACGGGGAGCATCGCAGGGGTTTCCCAAGTGGCTCGTAAAGTGATGCACCGTAGCGTCGTCATCAATCATCGTGGCAGTGCGCATGGGAGTATGTGCACAGTTGCCGAGCCATATCACGGCCTCGAGCAGGCTGCGTCCCTCGGAGATCCATTCCACATGGGCATCGGAGGGAAGAAAAGAATAATCAATTCCTGGCCCGACTTTGATGCCGGCGCTGCTAAAGAGCCGGCAGTATTCGATGGCATCATCCAGGGATGGTTGCCACATGCGGGGATCGTAGAGGCGCTTGCCATTCTTACGGCGCGCCGGATCAATCCATAGGACGTCGTTCCTAACGCCTAGGCGCCGAGTGTGATCGGTGCGTAGGTAGGCGGCAGCGTCAGCATGGATTACGGTTGCATTGGGGTAATCGCCCAAATTGTACTGGGCAGCGAGATATCTTTCATCGTCGAGTTCGACTGCCTGAACTGTGAGCCCAGCGCGTGCAAAAGCGAGAGAATCCGATCCGATTCCGCATCCGAAATCGATCACGGTTTCAGCTCCTACTGCCTGGAAATGCCGGGCATGAAGGGTGGCAACACGCGCGCGAGTTGCCTGTTCGACGGCGTCATTCGTGAAGAGCATACGCATAGCGCTATCGCCGAGCTTTGGTCGGGCAAGTGAGCGTAGGCGATGTTGCGTCACAATCTGCGAGGCGACTGAGGGTGAGAACCCCTGAGCTCTGAGTCGTTGGGAGAGCTCTAGCGCGCTTGAGGAGGAGTAAAGCATGCCACTATCCGTGAGTGCGTCGAGCGCGTCTAAGGCATCGGCGTCGTGAATAAGTTCCGCTAGAGGCGTGCTGTTGTGGCTCACGCACTTATTGTACGCGGTGGATGCTCGCCGATAGTGAAAACTAGCACTCGAATTGACCGAGTGCTAGAAAGAGTCTTAGCCTTGGTATGTATGTAGCGCAAGCTACACCGCTGCACTGCTCGGCTCCGCGACGACGAGTACGCAGATAATTTGTTCATACTACGAATAAGAGAAAAGGGGCGCCGCATGTCGGTTTCCATTAAGCCACTTGAGGATCGTATCGTGATCCAGCAGGTAGAAGCGGAGGAAGTCACTGCTTCAGGTCTTGTACTTCCGGGCTCTGCGCAGGAAAAGCCGCAGGAAGGTAAGGTTATCGCAGTAGGAGAAGGTCGCGTTGACGATAACGGCAATCGTGTTCCGGTTGACGTCAAGGTTGGCGATTCCGTGATCTACTCTCGTTATGGTGGTACCGAGGTAAAGTACGGCGATGAGGAATACATCATCCTCTCTGCGCGTGACGTACTAGCAATCGTAGAGCGCTGAGATAAATCCCGAATCTCGACCTCCAGGGCGAAGCAATAACTGACCGCTGCGTGCACCTGGATAGCTGTAGCTCGTGATTGCTTCAGACAGGGTAGGTGCGGGCGCATCTGTTCTGTATGGTATTAAGGTAGACGATTGCGGATAATCTTCATTGCCAGAAGGCAAAAACATTGGTGGCCGGCGACAAGCCGGCCACCAATGTTTTATCCCGTATTAAGTACTAATGTGCGATATGGCAAATACAGCATGAGGCGGTTCCACTACGCACGTATCCTGACTCGGGATGTGCGCTGGCAGTGGATTGTACATCACGCCTGAGGCGCCGTCACAGCGCATCACCTTGTGCTCTCATCACGCTACGCCGTGCGCCGTCCGTGAAGGATATCGGCACGTTCTTCTTCA
>JALFZJ010000056.1 GCA_022783665.1 Arcanobacterium sp. | reverse complement strand
ACAGATCGGTAACTGGAATTTGGTTCCTGTACATCCGGCGGCGCCGTTATAGTAGCCCCACGGGTCAATAGTTAACGCGGGAGTATATGTTGTTGCGGTCTTGGATGCTCTGTAGCCGAAGAACCAGTACCAGCCCTGCTCGTAGTCCAGTCCGATACTCAGCCCGCGATACTCGGGGTGCCCCACGATAGAGTTGTCGAAGAAATGACCGACGCTTTGTACCTCGCCTTCGGGTGTCGTGTAGGTCAACGACAGCCCGTTCTCGTCTAACTGTGCGGTCTGATTATTGTTTGAGTCATAGAATCGTAGCCCGCCGGTGTCGATTTGGAGGCGCCGCCCACTCGCAGCGGTCTTGAATGTTGCACCTGTGATTGTGCCGCCCGTGATCGTTGTACCAGTGATTGTGCTGCCGGTGATGGTTGAGCCGGTGATGTTCCCTGTGAACGTGGCGTTACCGTTCGTGTCGATCGCCACGGTACGCGTCCCGCTAGTAGTGTAGGCTTCCAGTCCCGCGGTTGAGAGTTGTACTTTCCCGCTCCCAGCGCCTTTGATCGTGACGCCTTGCTGGGAGATCGACACGCCACCGGTATAGTTAGCACCAACATTCAGCATGGACGTGTTGATTTTCCCTGCCCATAAAGACGACACTGCAAGCTTGTTGATCATGGCTTGATCGACCGTGAGTTTATCTGCCGTGACCGCGCCCGCGCCCAGTTTTTCAGTCGTGATCGCGCCTGGCTCAATCACGGTCGTGCCGGTCATTGGTTCGAGACGCAGGTTTCTCCACCACTGGTAGCCGTCAGGGTTCGCTGTGCCGTTCGCGTGGTTCGAATAGAAAAAAAGAGTAATATTAGCGTCTTGTGTGACCGTGAACTCGCTCCAGAACGGCTCCCAGTTTCCAGCCGAAACAATCGTCCTGTTGCCGACCATATATGATGTGATGGCGTCGTGTCCTCCTGACGTTGCAGTATCGCGCGTGCCGGTGAACGCTGTGCCAGACGAAGTGCCGTCAGGATTCGCATGCATCGTTTGGATGAAGAATACTGTCCCGGCGACGCTGCTCATTGCTTCACCCGAGAGCCGGTAGCGTGTACCTTTCGCGAGCCGGATCGGAGCGACAATCGACGCGTTTTCCCTGCCTTGCAGCCAGAACGACGGATGCTTCGTGTTGATCCCGAAATTCCTGAGCGGACTGTTCGCTTTCTCTGCGTCTGTTTGCGGCTGTGTCAGGTTGTCGACTTGCGGGATAAGGTTCGATCCTTGCGTAACCATGAGGCGGTTCGCGGTCATTGATTTCGCGACGATACCGTCAGCCCACACCTTGTCGATCACCGCGTCCGAAATCTTCGCAGACCCCGTAACCTGCAACTTGTGAACGTCCAGCGAGGCGACCATCTCGTTACGAATCAGCACCGGACGCCACACAGTACCAGCCCAGACCCATTGACCATAAATCTGACCCGCCTGATCTGTCTGCCACCATGTGTCACCATCAGAGGCTCCCGCCCCGGACGGCTCTAATGTTGAGACTGTGATCGTGTTCTTCCCATTCACGGAGTCGATAATCTCGGTCATTGCCTCGCCGCTGTCAAGCGCCTCAGCCACTCGCCGAGCATCATCAGCAGCTCGGCGAGCACTCTCAGCCGCCGCCTTAGCCTCAGTGACGCCCCGCCACGCATCGGTCACATCAACAACATTCACGTCATCGATATACACCATCTTGCCGGCACGCGCGCTCGTGTTATTGTACGCCTCAATAACCGGCGCGATACGCATCTCATGAGTATCCTCCGGCACCGTGAAAACAGCGTGCGCACGCACCCACTGTCCGCGCGCCGGAGTAAGCCAAAACTTGCCTAGAGAAGCGTTACTGTAGGTGCTGTCCGCGCGGCGCGCGCCACCCCACATGTGAACAGTCGGCGCGTCGTCATCCTCCGTGTAAATCCACGCCGACGCTGCAAGCGTTTGACCACCAGACACTCGATAAAACATATACTGACCAGACCACATATTCGCGTTCAAGCCAGTCGCACGCATGCACACGGACCAAGCCCCGGTGCGCGCAACCGTATTCACACGCTGTATATATGGAGTTGGCTGCACGAAAACGCCCATACCGGTCTCGAAAGACGGATCAGGACCAACCGACACACCCGAGAGTGCTTCTTCCAGCATAGCCTTGGTTTCCGCCATTTTCTCCGACGCCCGTACCGCCTCATTGTGTGCGTCCCGTGCGTCCTGCGTCGCCTGCGCAACATCACCCACAACACCAGACAGGCGCGAATCCAACTCCAACAAGGACGCTTGCGCCTCGCGCCCAACTCGCTCAGCTTCATCACGTGCCGCCTGAGACTCAGCCAACACAGAATCCACCTGTGCTTTGAGCGCATTCACAACAGCAACTTCAACCACTTGTGACGGTTCAGACTCATTTCCGAGACGGTCTACCGCGATAGCGCGATAATACAGCGCCTCACCAACCTTGGCTTGCCGATCCAACACAAGCCCACCACCAGCAATAACACCAACCGGCACCCAGCTCTTCTGATTTGCTGATTCTTCCACACGCACATGCTTAAAATGCGCCGGAGGCACATAGGGTGCGCCACCCACTGCTTGCAGTTTCCCATCCCAGCTCAAAGTAACGATACCGGTCTCACACGAGCCCTCCAGTATCGTGGGTGGATCGAGCCGGGCGTCAGGATACACAGTCGTCAGATTCGCATACGTGCTTTCGCCACGCACACCATCACGCGACACCGCCGTCACACTCACCGATACTTCCTGCGCTGGCGCAAGACCATCGACCACAACACCAGACGTTGCTGGTGTCTTCACTGATCGGCTAGCAACCGCGACATCATAATGATCAATATCGATACCAAGCCCATGAACGTCAGTAATCACTGGAGCATACCCGACACGTACGAGGCTACGGGCAAGATCGCCCTCCCAATAGCCCTCCGACTCAGCCACAACACCTTGGACTGTCGCTGGCTTGGCTTTCGCTGCTTGACTCTTCGAGGGCACACTCGAGGTTCCGGCATCACCCGATGCGCCATTCACGATGCCCTTCATACGCTTTGCCGAGCGCACCTGCGAATCCTCAAAACGATCATTCAACGTGAGCGCGATCTTCACACCATCTTTACTGAATGACACGGTGGCTTGGAAGACACGCACGTCAATAAACCCATTCGCCGTATGAAGCTTAACCCAATCGCCGGCCTCAACATCAGCCAATGCAGTCCATGCCACAAGCTCGCTTGTGGTTTGCCACGTATACTCGCTGCGTGCTCTCGAGCCTGATTCGAGCTCAGCGCTAATCAACGAATGCGCGGTTGCCTCATCTTTCACCCCGCCTTGAGTAATGAACGTCATCGATGTACCCCACGGGGTCGGCGTACCCTCATTATCGGCACGCCACACATTACCCTCATCACCAACAAGGAAAGCAGTATGTACAAGACCAGCGATCGATGTGCGCACCGGTGCCTCGGTCGCGTGCGTTTCATCGAGCATGATATCTCGATGCGATCCAGCCGTATTAGCATTCACGATCATCAGGGTTCGCTCCTCGAACCAAAAATCGATATGCCCTTGCGCAGCCAAATTTTGCACGATCGTCAACAAGCTAGTACCAGCCTCGTAATAGATCGTGACCCTCGTATCCCATGAGGCTCCAAGTGAATCGCGTGTGGGCGAAAATCCTAGCGCAAGATTCGGCACAAGATTCTCAACAAGCCCACGAGCTTCAGACACAATAGCCGTCACGATCTGCCCGACAGTCGCGCTCAAAAATTTACGCTTACCATCAGCATCATAATTCGTGCCCTGCCCAAACCGCGCAGGAATAACCCGCACACCATCCATGAGCGAGCCGTACGAGACTAACGTAAACGAAGGAACATCCATGTCATGCTTCGCACGATCCTGCGAGGCCTCAAGATTCAAATACCGACCATTTTTCGCTTCCACCCATGTAGAGCCTTTGAGCACCTGTAAAGCGACCTCGCACGGCTGACCGAGATACTCAAAACCAGCAGCCACGCGAGGATACTTCAACGACATTGCCCCCAGATCATTGACAGGCAGCGATGCATCCCATGATTCAGGCATCAACAAATAATCAATAAACGCGCCATCAGGCTCATATACAGCAAGCCGATACTTCATCACTTGACCCATTTCTTTCCCGCTACCTTTACGACACCTGAAAGATTCGAGCCACCAACCGTGAGCACAGTTTGTGCCGCGCCCTTAGTAACACTCGGTTCGAGGCGTAAAAACCCGCCAGGAGGATAGTCATACCCAACATTCACAGCGCCCTGCTTAACCGTGCATGCCTGTAGATCGATCGTGACCGGTTTGCCCTCCACGAGTGACGGGATGAGCACGCCCGACCCATTCGGCGCTGTCAGCTTCACATTCGCTCCCGTGCCAGTCAGGGTGATCACGCCATCAACCATGACGCCGGTCGCGCCGTTAAATTCTGTGAGAATCTTTTGCCCAGCCGCAAGCGCACGAGTCGCTGTGATCGTGCTTCCCGAGCTCCAAAACGGCGCAACCGTGAGCGTAACCGGCACAACCCCACCGGCAATACCAAAAAGATTGACCTCGCCAACCTCGCACGCAAGGATCTTCACTGAGCGCACATCACCACTCCGGCTCGTGTGCGTTAACTCGCGTGCAGTATCAAATAGCGCGCCGAGGAGCGACACCCGCTCTTGAAGCACCTCAAACGCATGCCCCTGCGGATCGTTCGCCACCCACATCGACAGCTTCACGTATCCAACGTCGGAGCCACCACGCACCGGAACCGCACCATCCATGAACGGAACATCAACGAGTGACACCCGCGACGATGACGGGGACGGTAGCTTGGTGGCTGATTCGATCCGCCACCAGCCCTGCGCATGATCAAGCTCAGTCGTATCAACACGAAATGACGTCATATTTCACCTCACACTAATAGAGATTGACCGGCAGCAGCCTTGGATAATTCGCGCGCCAGTGATGTGCTTGACGGCTCGGAGACTGGGTTATAGATATTGATGGTGCCGTAGCTCACGCCGCCAGCCACATAGCCGCCAGCTGCCTGTGCAGATGCTCCGCTATAAAGATTCGTCCCGCTCGCACCAACCGACGGCGCGTGCAGCGTATCCAACGCATTATTCGTCAATGTCCCCATCAGACGCGCAGATTTCACAGCCTGTGGTGTTGATTTCCTAATACCGTCTGCTAAACCATCACCAATACTTAAACCTGAATACAGTACCCATCCTTTACCGGAGAATGGTCCTTCTTTCGCTGGAGAGAACGGAAACAAGTTACGGATAGAGCCGAGCGCGCCAGAAATCTTAGACTTCACCCAGCCCACAGCCGAACTGATACCGTTCCACAATCCCTCCAACAGTGACCTGCCAGAGTTGTATAGGAGTGAACCGAAATTCCCTAAGACTGACAGAACCTTACCCGGAAGAGACGAGACGAAACTGACGATGTTACCCACACCGTTAGACACAGCGTTCTTGATCCCGTCCCATGCGCCTGAGAGCACCCCAGAGATAGCAGACCATGCCGACCTAAACAGGTTCTTTACTACGTTCCAGGCGCCACTAATCACCGATTTAATAATGTTCAACGCGCCACTAATGAGAGCTTTGATAGTGTCCCATACGCCCGAAACAATCCCTTTAATACCCTCCCAGACGCCAGACCAATCGCCACGTACAGCCGCCATCACTGTCGATATCACAGCTTTAATCGTGGCAAGCGCTGGAGACAACACGCCCATGATCGATGACAACACCGTCTGCACCACCGGCAGGATCGCTTGAATAATCGGCATCAGTTGAGCGGCAAGCCACGACACGAGCTCACCAATAATCGGAACGATCCCGCCAATAATCCCTGCCACATTCGTGATCACCGGCATGAGACTGTCCAACACACTCTTGATAACCGGCAGGATAGAAGCCACAAGATTACTGAGCAGCGGCGTCAACGCTCCAAGCACGGTGGCGACCACGGGCATGATTTGTGTGGCGAGATTCCCCAGAACAGTCACGACTTGTTGAATCACCGGCACTAGCAGTGTGACGGCTTGCGTGAACGTGCCGGCAAGCATCGTCACAACAGGAGCGAGAGCCGTGCCAAGCTGCCCTGCCACATTCGCAAACACCCCGAATACTTGCTGGAACACCGGAGAAAGCGCCTGTACTGCTTGACTGATCGCATTAAACACTCCACCCAGAGACTGCTGTAAGGCTGGACTGTTCGCAACCATTGCCGTCATCAGCCCGATCACGACACCGACTGGACCTGTAAGACCGGAGAATGCTCCACCAACCAGCGGGAGACCTTGAAGCAAAGGCCCAATAAACGCACCCACAACAGGAGCGGCACCAGTGAGGATCGCAACGAAACTGGAAATAGATCCCGTATCGAACGCGGTACCTATTCTTTGGCTGAGCCCGGAGAGTTTGTCCATTAACGGCACGATCATGTCGTTCACGGCGCCGATCATGCCCGTCAGCATGGGTTTCATCCCGTTCAACGCGTCTTGCAGACCGCCAACAATTGTTGCCTGCAGATTCCCAATCGCACCCTCAAACGTGGTCGTCGATTTCGCCGCATCAACAGCGACTTGTTCAAAACCGAGACTCATCAACGCGTCATTGAATTCTTGCGCCGTGATCTCGCCTTGCGCCATCGCGTCACGGAAATTACCCGTATAGGCTCCGGCTTTCAACATAGCATCTTGAAGACGCCCAGACGCGCCAGGAATCGCGTCGGCAAGCTGATTCCAGTTTTCCGTCGTCAATTTCCCTGCGCCAGCGGTTTGTGTCAACACCATACTGACAGATTTGAACGTTTCCTTGTTCCCACCAGCAACAGCGTTGAGGTTACCGGCAGCTTCAGCGAGCCTATCAAAATCGGCAACATTATTCGCCGCGAGTTGTGCTGTGACGCTTTGAATATCGCTCAAATCGTACACTGTCTGGTCAGCATATTGACGTGCCGACGCGGAAAGCTTGTCGATCTCGGTGGAACCCAGACCGGCGAAGCGGAGCGTGGAAACGAACTTGTCTGTCGCATCAGACGCGGCAACAGCCTCTGGTATGAACTTAGCAAAACCAGCAGCAGCGACACCGATACCTGCAACACCGATCGTCCCAATCGTCTTCAACGCACCAGAGAGTGTGCTTCCTATCGTTGACGCGACACGCGACGCAACCGGCACAAGACCATTCAACGCGTTCTTAACACGCCCGCCTGCACGGCTAGCAGCTTGCGTGACCGTTGTAAACGCTCCAGCGAACGGGGCAGCAACCTTACCTGCTGCCGTGCCGGCCACGCCCATAATCTTCGATAGGCCAGCAGTCGCTGCAGCGGTTCCACGCTCGAAATTCGCCTGCATCACTATGCTAGCCACAGCCATGCCACGCGCCAGCTTCGGAGCCACCGATGCTGTGATCGTTGACCCTAGCTTCGTAAACGGAGCCGTGAGCTTAGCGGAAATCTTGGACGTAAACTTGCTCAGCGTCTTCGAGGTTTCAGCCGCAGAATCACGAAACGCGCTCGAAAACGCGCCAGCAGACTTTTCACCAATCTGCGCAACCTGCCGAACACGAGCCCCTGCGTCTTGAGCGAACCCAGCCAGCTTCGACTGTGCTACGGTCGCCGCACCAGACCAGCCAGCTTGGAAACTCTTGAAAGCCCCAGTATTCGCCAAGCCTTTCAAGCTCTTACCAATACCAGACGATAACTTCGACCATATATCGCGCGACGCTTTATCCATCGGGGGAGCCAGTTCTTTCGCGATTGATGCCGCAGCCCCTTTCAAAGAGGGAACGATCTGCACATAGGCGACTCCGAGTTCAGTCACTATATCCCCTCCTTGCTACAGGTGTGTCTGTATCTATTCACGCCGTGCTGACAGTAAAGCGTTGAGAGTTTCCCAATCACGGCTCACCACGTCAGAATCACGGGCACGGGTATCGTCACGCGTGTCAGGCTCACATCCCAACGCTGACGCGACCACGTTAAATAAGGGGTCACGCCATGCCCACTGCGGGTCATAAACGCGACACAAATCATATTCGGGACGTGTGGCAAGCGGCCATGCGAGAACAGCTGCTTGCCACACGGGAAGCCCACGCCATGAACGCCCGTACCGTGCATAAAACGACGTGTCGAGTTCATCGGGATGCGTCCAGACGGCGTGCGCGAACACAACTATTTTGGGAACGCTTCAAGCAGCTCCTCAAGAAGCCCGGCAAGATCACCGACCGAGGCGCGCCCAGTTTTCGAGTCACGGATCGTATTGACCAGGGCGGCGCGTTGTTCAACACCGATCATCAGATCAATCAGATCCAGAGAGGCGAACATGTCACCATTGTTCGCATCCCTGAGCTTGTAAAGCACGTCCACATCGTCCAAATCAGCAAAATCGACATGAATGTTGATGCCACGCACCGTAATATCGCGTGTCACCTGTGGAGCCTGATCCGTGTCAGGAGCAGGCACAGTAGCTGTTTTCTTCCCTGCCGGTTTCTTCCCAGTCGTTGTTTTCTTCTCTACCATCAGCTGTCAGCTCCCACAATCGCAGCAATATACTCATAGGCGGTGTTACCTTTATCGTCCGGATAGGCAGACAACGTGACCTCATACCCGATCACTTCACCATCCTTATAGGTGATGTCGCCCACCTCGGTGATCTGACCAGAGGGCACAACAATACGTTTCACTTTGTTCCCAGTGAGGAGGATTTCAAACACGAAAGCCTGCCGGGCGCGTTCAAGACCGTTATGTTTGACGACACCATCTGACACATTGGTTTGACCGTACACTTGCTTCAACACGTCATTGTTGAGTGATTCAATGAGAGTAAAAGTAAATGTTTCACTGCGTGAGGTTTGAACAGTGAGCACAGTGTCTCCACCCCAGGCTTTAATCTCCTCACTGTCAACTTCGGAGGTGTTAGTGAGCCCGTCCTCGGAAATATATCCAAGGTTCACGAACGCCGTATCGAGTTCTGCCGTACCGTTTGTTGGGATTGTTGCGTCTACCGGCGCAACATAGACACCGCCAGTGCCGAGCGGTTTACCCACAGACACGTTCTGCGTGTTCAGTTTCCCAGTAGCAGCCATGACTGCTCCTTCCTCCCCGTCGTCGGGGATAAAAAATGACCGTCTAGTGTCAGTGACTAGACAGTCTGCACAATGCGTATAGAAAATATGGCTAGTTGACCATCACGTCAATATCTAACGTGAACTGGTATCGGGCATGATGCGAATCTGGGTCAGGGAAGTTGTATAACGACCCGCAGACCACGTTCGCGCACCATGGTTTGTTGCGGAGCTGCTCGGCGGAACGACGCGCATCATACGCTAACGCTGAAGCTTTCGCCCGTGACCTGGCCCAGACTTGCACGGCGATCTGTGCATGGTCAATGAACCTGTCGGCACTCCCGCCTGTACGCTCAACCGTGATAAAAGCCTCGGGACGATCCTCAGGCACACTCCCATACGCATCAACACCATGGGCAACACCCGAGTAGAACCCGATCAACTGGGATTCAACATTAATCATGATCTACCCCCGAGCGCTTTAAGGAGCGTGTTCTCCCTCTGGTTTTTCTCCGCCGCCTCTGCCGTGCCAGTCCTGACACGCCCATGGGCGCGGGTTTTACCCGTCTGCACGCTCGAATAGAATCCTTGCCCGGCTCGCCCAGCGATATCACGCGTATGCTCGCGTAACACGTTTTGCATGCTCGGAGAGTTCATGAGCTCGATCGCGCCTTTCTTATAGATTTTCACACGTACAGGGTGTTTACCCATCGACTTTCACTGCCTCCGCTCTCATCCACCACCGTGTGGGAGTATTTTCTGCCATGTAGGGGGAAGGGTCGCCCTGCACGGCGAACACCTCACCATTCACACGTACACGAGCGTTGCGTAGTGACCCGTTGAAAGTTTTCGGAAAATGCAGCTCGATCGTTTTCTTATCCCCCGCAGGGCGAAGATTACCCGCCAAATCAGCAGTCATCGCTGGGGCAACCAGCACATCATTAACCTGTTCAACCGTGTCTTGCATGACCGGCTCTTTGAACTCATCCACACCTGTTTGTGTGCGGCGTAGAATCTCAACAGATTGCCCAATCATAGAGTCTCTTTTCTTACAAGCGGGTTGTATTCGTAGGCGTGCGTCGCGCGTCCACCGAGGCTTCGCGCCTCAGCTTTCGTCACATACAAATCCCCCGCAGGTGTAGAAAAGTTGAGTTGTTGACTATACGGACCGGCAGCCATCGATGCGGACGACGCCCCCTGAGCAGCCTCAATCCCAAAAGGCTTACTCATGGCACGTTTCACGATCGCGCACGTGACCCGCGTCAGGGTCGCGTCGTTCGCAGTGCTCCAGCGTGGGCACTCCACCTGGATCAAGTCACTCGCATCATTAATCAACGCCTGAGCCTGTACAGTCTCACTATCGTTCAGCTTGCGCCAACGGGTTTCTAGATCCTCAACTGTTGCGAACGGCGCGTCCATCTCACTTACCGCCTCTGCGTGCTATCGGCTTAACCTCCTGTGCCTGCTTCTCGAACGAGAGAGCGATAGGCAGCTTCTCTAGCTCCTTCGCCACAGCGTCACTCACCACAGCCGCACCATCAACGAATTGAACATGCGGGGTTGTGACAAGTAACTGCGGGAATTCTTCACACCTCACTCGGATCATGACAACCCACTATCCCTCAGCCCCAACAGTAAGAACACCATGAGCTTTCTCGTTGCCATAGATCAATCCGATCTCGCCATACAGCATGACCTTCTCTGCCGATCCGCTCGTCGCGAGTGATTTAGCAAAGAAATGCCCCATGCCAGGGATCTCAAGGAATGCCGGCTTGAGCTGTTCAAGCGAAACAACAAGCAGCTTGTCCTTAGGCACATACCGGTCAAGCATCACGTTAAACGTCCCGAACGGAGTCTCGAGCGTCTTCAAGTTCACCCCGCCAACAGTGCGTGTACCTTCTTGATAGTTAGCATCCTTAATAAAAATCTTCGTAAGGGCACGCTTGAGGGTAGAGTTCACAATAAGTGTCGCTGTAGAAGATTCCTGGACACCGCCGTTCTCCCACACTTTCTCGATAAGGTCGAGAACGTCTTTCTCAGTCAACGCGTCAGCAGCGTTCACTGTGGTTGCCACGTTCGTTGTGATCGCTTCAAGCAAACCGCGCGTCTTACGTGGAGCTGAGTTGTCAGACGGGAACGCATACTTACCGGTGATAAACGTTTTTTCAACGTCACGCGCAATCTGCTTCATCTGTGCGGTGAGCTGGAAATCAAGCTCACTCGCGGGAATAGAGAGGCTCCCGAGCTGCACCATTTTATCGGTACCGTTCGTGGAGACCATCCGGTTAGAACCCAGACGCGTATATGAGATCGATACTGCTTCCTGATGGATCTCCACCACGTTCGATGCCTGGAAACGCGTACGCTCCTCAAAATTGGTTACGTCAGCACCTTCCACACGCTGGCGTGCATCATCAGCATCACGCAGATCGTATCCTTGCCACGAAAACACTGGTGACCCAACAGATTCTCCACCTGTCAGACCGCCGATAGCCGACAGTAGAGGGGTATCTTCTGGGGAAGCGGCGAAAAGCTCCCCCGTATAGTTCGGTAAATTATATGTGGTTGCAAGACCGTCAATCTTACCCATCATTTCTCCTTACATAGGACACAAAACATTACTGTTTGCCAAGTTTCATCGCTTTCAACATGCGCACCAATGCTGTATCTCCAGACTGCGCTGCGACAACGATCTGATCATCAATCGACATTGCCCCGGAATGTTCGGGGCGTTCTTTCACGAAGGGAACACTCTCAGACTTCTTGCCGTTCTCTGCCGGAGCCTGCTGGGCTTTCCACTCAGCAAGCTTGACCGCGTAGGCTTCAGGATCATCACCTGGACCGTCAAGAAGCTCTGGCGGCACACCAGCTTTCATAGCGGCTTCGAGACGGGCTTTTGCGCTACGCTCAGCCTTAATATCGGCCTCGAGCGTGGCTAGGCGATCGGTGAGTTTCTCGGTTTCGCTCTTGGAAGCATCATCGCGTTGCTTCAATAGCTCTTCGAGCTCGCTCACGCGCTTTTGCGCTGCTCGAGCGGCTGCACGCTCAGCTTCGAGTGCCTTCTTGCCATTCTCGCCCAGCTGCTCAGAGCTTGAAGCTTCTGGCATCGCGCCATCCTGCTTCTGCTCCGGTTCTTGGTTTTCAGCCGTTTTATCCATACTGGTTCCCTCCTTCAAGGGTTTAGGGTGGCCACATCGCGTGGCATCAAAAAACCCGCCAGCATCGCACTAGCGGGGATAACAAAACCCGCCACTGAGAATCAGTGACGGGCACAACTAATAGAAGATCTGCAAATCTGATTAGCTCTTGGCGGATCGCGCCTTACGATAACGCTCGAGGCTTTCTCGGAACTCCTTCTTGCGCTGCTCAACCACCTCGGGAGTCATACCCGCCTTTTTGCGCAACTCAGCCGCTCGCCTCGGATCTTTAACCGGGACAAGATACATCGGAGTCTCCAATACGCTCATACCAACAATCCTACTCGAGTTGCACCCAAACGTGAAGGCTTCCATTCGAAATCTCCACACGAGTAATCGTTCCAGATCGACTTCGAATAACTAGCGTTTCTTGCTGATCTTTGTATTCAGTAATACTTTCCAGGTAAGCAGCCGGCGTTCCTTGAGGAACATCAATATGTACACGAACTTCAGAATCTCCAGTAACGTCAATTCCATCTTTGATGGTTGTCAACGCTAAATAGCCAGGAGAATCGTACGTACCGCCAATGATGCTGTCGGCATCATCAATGCGCGCAAGCCCAAATCTCGCCAGGCTGTCACGGCGATGCAGCTGAACATCTAACGGCAACGGATTTCGCTCAAGTGCAGAATCAATTTTGGAAGCCAGCGCATCTAGCTCTGGAGTCATACGGTCAAAACGGAGCGCTTCCTGCAGATCGCTGTGCTTATCGGTAGTCCATACGCGCAGTGCTTCAAGTTCATCATCCGTTGCTTTATCGAGCGAATGCTCGCACCATTTTTGGAATCGCTTTGTTTTGTTCGGGGGCATTAAAGCGTCGGATAGTGTTCCTTGGCCTTTCTCCCGCATCTTCTTAAGGATCAGGCTCTCGTCCACCCGCTTAGCCTTACCGGCTTCCACATCTGCCTCAGCAGTCTCTCGTGCCGCCTTGTATTGCTCATACATGCCGTCAGGGTCATAGCCAGCCAGTTTCGGTGTGCCCTTATCCCACGAAGGGACGATCATGCAATCACAGTCAGTATGAAACCTGTTCCCAGCACCGCCCGCTGTTTCTTCGTCTGAATAAACCCAGCCGCGTGATGCCAGCATGGTGCAGAACGCACACGTTTTCGCCCCGGCGGGTACGCGAGCCCAATGCGGCTTCACCTTGTCGCGCCGCATATTATGCTTGATCGTGCGCCGCCCCATACCAACAAGTGCTTTCTGCAACTCGCCAGAAGCAGATTTGATCGGATCCGCTGCGCGGGTGATCTCGATAGCTTTTGCTGTGAGCTGTTTCTCTGTGTACTGGTCAGCTACCTCTGCCGTGAACAGGCCGAGCGAACCGGGACGAAGCTGCTCATACATGGCCGCTGCCTGCGCCGCTACAGCGTCCCCATACTCGTTTACGAGCTTTACATATTTGCGGGCGAGGATCTGGCGTAACACTGCCGGATCCTTGTCCTTAAACATACTATATGTGTTGAGCAGTTTACTGCGTGCTTCTTTCACTAGCGCCCGCTGCACGGCTGTAAACTCATCGAGCGGCTGACGATCCATCACCCCTCCTCAAGCATGGCAGCGTCCTCTTCTGGCAAACGTAGCGATACTGGAACAGCGCCCGTAAACTCAATATCCGCCAGTCCTAACATGGTGGCGGCGGATTGTGGAGAAACCCCTGCACGGATAGCAACACCGAGTGCATCAAATTTTGCTTTCAGCTCTCCAGCATTAGATTCCCTGCTCGGGGGGGGCGTCTACCGCCACAGTCTCTGCCGTCTTGTCTACTTGCGGCTCACTGTTGAGTGCTTGATCCACAGCGATCTGGCCTTTCGCGCGGCGTGCTTGGGCACGGATACGGCTAATCTGTTCAGACGTGTACCCGAACTCTTCCAACGCCACATCCGTGTATGCCAAATCAGGGATAGCGCTAATCTGTTTCACCATCGCATCCGCCTGTGACACAATCGACGGCATCGCCGGGTTACGCCACCGGGTAGACACCCCTGCCAACTCCTGAGTCACTTCGTCGAGCCCGTCACGCAACATTACAACATTTTGATACACACGCGAGAGCGCATACCCATTCACACGGTTCGCGTTCGTCGCCTCTACCACAAGCTCTTCTTTCGCCGCATAAATCGCATCAGCTGACGACGGGTTATCTTGCACAATACCAAGCGAGGAAACAGGCAGCGATGTTGCTGCAGCGAACTCCATCGCAAGTTCACGCAACTGTTCCACATAGGGGCTCATCGACTGCTGCGGGATCGTCGTCACGTCCGGCACTTCACCGTCCTCGTCACGACTCACGCCCTTCACAGAGCCTAACTGCCACGTCCACGACCCCTTAATCGCATCCCAGGCTTCCTCCGTGATCCCACGAAGCAGCAACCCAGGAGCCGTATACAATTCGGACGACACATCCATCCGTAACGCTGCACGAATCGCACGATCCGTGATCGTCATTACCGCGCGAGAAATCCGGGAACGCCCAAACGGACGATCTAAACTCGGACGATACGGCAACGCCTCCATCGGAACACGCCCCAAACGATGGGTACGCACATCCTTCACGAACCAGCCGCCGCCATTCGTGACACATAAGATCGCCTCAAATGGGGTAAGAATAGTGAGCCTCGTTGGACGCCCGAAATCATCCGCCCCATTAATCAAAAGCCCGGCAGACAAGCTACGTGTCGCACGATCCCACAACGCGCTCGCCCACTCTGCAGAATGCGGCATAATCACCACAGGCGGCTCACCCGACGCAATGTCACCCGGAGTGGTCGAAATGAACGCCACCGAATGAATCAACTCACTTGTAATCGTCTGCGGTAACTCAACATCGAAACGATTCTCGTGCAGAATCTGGCCAAGCTCGAACGGATCCTCAACCCCCGACGATGCAGTGACCCCGTCCCACATGCAGCGAGACGCGAGAGCAGACACAGCTTTCTCTGGCCAGCCACACACCACATCAATACCATGCGCGATCTCATCAGGGATAGCGATCCCCAGATTCTTCACATCAACATGCATATCCGCATAGGACTGGCGAAGAATGTTACGTGGCCGTTTCTTGCTCCATTGTTTCACCAGCTTATTCAACGTTTCTTGCAGATCTGGTGTCAGACCGAGCACGGTAGGTGCCGTGAACGGAAGAACAGTCAGCCCGCTCGTACTCATACCAACATCACCTGCTTCCTTCCTGGCTTTCGGCGGTTCATGCGCGCAGCCCACACCCCGACCGACATAGCTTCTATCGGGGTTTCATCACCATCAATCGTTGTTGGCTCCCAACCCCACGCACCATCACGCGTCCTGCGTTTCGCATCACACACCGCCACCGACGCATCCAACGCATCATCCTCAGACCCGGCAGCAGGACGAGTAAACGACCCATCTTTCACCGCTTCAACCATCATCTGGCAAGCCGTGAAATACTCACGCGAATTCAACACCTTAATAATGCGCGGCGGCACACCACGATCCCTCAACGCCTGCACAAGCACACCAGAACCAGCAGCGCCACACACAGCAATCATTCCCGTGTGACGCCATCTCCCAGGTTCTGCCAGCCAGTCCGCAAGCTGTGCCACGCCAGCCTCAGTCGAGCCGGTAAACGTGCCAATCAGATTCCCATGCACACGCTCCCCAGCTTTCACAACACCAGCCACTGCTTGACGTTCCCCATCTTGTGAGAACGCAACAGCGAAACAGCGCACCCCTCCCTCTGGAGGTTCCCCGATTGTTCCCTCCCACTGGGAGAGACCAATCAGGCGAGACGCCCCACCCACAGAATCCCAAATCCCGAGCGCTTCACGCCTGAAGCTTTCATTTGACCCGATCAGTTTCCGCATACGCAACACGGCATTCTTTGACGTCCTGTGAGGAAACGACGGATTAGCCGCCTCAACCTGAGACCAATCCACATAGCCCGGAGCCCAATGCTCCACGTCACAATCCGGATCAGCGCTGAACTCCACCCACAACGTATCCGTATCACCAGACAGTGCAGCGTTACGTTTCAACGTGAACGCCTCACCAGGATCTTTCGGACGCGGCGGTGTACCAAACATGAACACAAGACCATTATCGGCAGCGTTCGTCGCCGGAACCATATCCGACAACGCCGACTCGGTCAAGATCTGCGCCTCGTCAAACACCAACACGTCAACCTTAGCGAAGCCACGCCCAAAACCCTGCTCACGGGCACCAAACAAGATACGCGACCCGTTCTTAAACACGATCGTCTGCTGCCCATTGGCTGAACGCACCGCCTCAACAAAACGTGCAACACCAGGATGCTGCACCATCGCTCTCATCTGCGCAAACGTCTCATCAGAGGTGCGCGTATGATGCGCCGTCCACAGCGCTAACATACGCGGCGACAGTTGACACAACGCGAAAATTATCAACCCGAACGTGTACGTTTTACCCGTCTGGCGTGGAATCGACGCACACACCCCGCCAATACCCGCCGCATACTGCCCGCCGGCACGCTTCCCCAAAGCTAACGACCCCAGACCAGCCTGCCACCGGTCAAACGAAAACCCCATCGACCGGCACACAGCCTCCACGCCCGACCAGCCCGTCGACACAATCCCATCCGGGACACACACGTGCCGAGCAACATCAGATAGCTTCAGCTGAGAACGGGGTATCTTGCGGGACGACACCAATATGAGCCCCTCCTTCACAGCCTTGAAGCTTCTCAATTTCACCCATAATCTCACGCAGACGCTTAGTTAAAGCAGCTAAATCACGCGGGGAAGTCTCCGGGGAGTCAATCGCCCGCGCCACCCGGTCACGCATCATTTCCAGTGTTGCTTGAACATCGCCCGCATGAGCGGCAGTCGCGACTTTACGGTAACCTTTCGGCTTCACAACACTACTTCCCGTAGGAACAGACTCAAGGATCATAATCTCGCCTCCAATACCAATACACAACACCCGCCACACACCAGCGAAACACCCCATAAAGCAAGTGCGCCGTGGAAAAACCTGGGGAGATATCGCTATTACCGTCATGTTGGGGCGAGCGCGGCGGGGTGGAGGGTATACCGCCCCTACACCCGTGTCACCATGCAATATCGGTGGTGGTGTTGAGTGCTCGTGTGGTTCGTGCTTGTGGTGTGAGTTTGTCTTTTTTTCGTTGGTTGCAGCGCCGGCAGATTGTTTGCCCGTTGGTTGGTGTGTCGGTGCCTCCCCAGCGTGCGGGGATGATGTGGTCTGCTTCGGCGCTGTTGGGGTAGCCGGGGTGCTCGTAGTCGAGGATAATTCCGCAGAGTGGGCAGTGGGTGATGCCTGCTTGGTGGTCTCGCGTGAGCACGGTGCGGCGGAAGTGCTTATGCCGTGCGGTTCCTGTGCGGCTGGTGGGCATTGTGGTCACCACCTCGGCGTTCCATATAATTGGCGTATGGAGATCAAGAGCAGCGCACGCAGGCACGGCATTGCCGATGAAGAGCTCGCCACATGGTTCGAAGAATCTTCTCCAGAAGATTACGAAATCATGATTGACGGCACCGCTCAAGCTTTGCTTTTCCGAGCTGCGCGTATGAAGAAGCTTGGCCGAGGAAGAAGCTATTAAACAAGGGGCTTTCCAGCATTACAAGCCGCTCGTTGACGCATAAACGCTTGGCTGGCTTGTTTTTGGGCGCGTTCAACGCCTCCGCTGTCACACTTTACCAGAGCTGCTCGAGTTGTGCAGTGTTGATCTCGCCGCGCGTGTTGCGCTCGAGTTTGTGCCGGTGGATCCATTGGCGAATGGTGGCGGGCTTGAGATTGTAGCGGCGTGCTGCCTCCTGCACGGCGATCCACTGGCCAGCGCTTAGGATCCGGTAGTGGCGGAGAGCTTGTAGTTGTGGGAGTGTCCACGCACCCTCGCATGTTTCGTTTGGGCAGAGGTAGATCCGGTCGCGCTCGCGGTAGCGGAGTTGTGCTCTTCCGCAGAGTGGGCAGAGATATGTCGTGGGTTGTGGATCTTCGCGCAGGAGCTGCTGGTAGGTGGTGTGGATCTCGGTGATAAGGGTTTCGAGATCCTGCATGTATGGATAGTTTTTCTCTGCCCATTGGAGGCGTGAGGCGATAAATTTTGCCGGGTCGCCGTCGAGGGCGCGTCCGCGCCATGTGAGCTCAGCGGCGATGGTTTCGATTCGGTTCCATTGACGCTGGATCTTGGTGTTGAGTAGCACATGGTTCTCGTAGGGGTTTCGTGTGCCGCCGCTGGAGTGTGTGTAGGTGGCGGCGTGGAGGTGGGGTTCGCTATAGGCGGTGAGGAGATCGGTGTGCATTCTCGCTATGTCATGGAGGGTCTGGGCGAGGTAGTGGAGATTGCGGAGCATAAGGTAATTTTACTAGATGTTGTTGTGGTTAGCGTGTCGCATACTATATGTAGTGTCTGTCCGTGCTAGTCTCTCCCTGTCTATCAATATGGTGGTAGACGTTCCTGAAGGAGGTGAGGCATATGGCAAAATCGAGTGGAAAGTACCGCAGTGCAAAGACTGGGCGCTACGTCACAAAGAAATATGGCGAGAGCCACCCAGCTACAACCGTCAAAGAATCCAAATAACCACCTGATGCTTTGACAGGTGAACTGAATGGCTCCGTATGGGTATCATATCGTACGGAGCCATTTCTTATTTCAGATTATTAGTGGCGTTTTGTTGGAGCCACGTTTCGATTTCTTTTGCTTGGTAGCGTATCGTGTTGCCTATTTTGATGAATGCTGGTCCCGTGCCTTGCTTCCTCCAGCGTTGGAGTGTGCGAGACGAGATTCCGAGTGCTCGCGCGGTTTCTTCTGGTGTAAGGGCGAGTTTGTTCATTCTTTTCCTCCAAATGTATGTTTATCCGGGCTTTACTTTTATTGTTTAGTGGGGCTATAATATACGTATGACGAAGCCGATGAAGTACCGAAAACTCGCCAAACTCCTCACTGACGCAGGCTTCGTAAACCGTGGCGGCAAAGGAGACCACGAGAACTGGGAAAACGCCGCTATCACGGTAACAATCGTCCACGATACTGAGTGCTCACCAGGCGTCACCCGTAAAGCACTCCAAGCAATCGAAAAGAGCAAACAGAAATGACTACACACATCACCGTGAAAGCCACCCGCTGGGCACGCGGCTGGGAACTCGAAATAGACAATGACGAATACACACAGGTCCGTCGTCTCTCCGCAGCACGCCAGCAAGTGATCGACTACCTCGACACCACCCACCCCGAGACAGATCACTCTGACTGGCACATCACTATTATTCCATCGCTCGATGAATTCACCGCCCAAGTGGAAGAAGCCAAGCGCGCTACCCAAGAGGCTGCTGAGGCTCAAGCCGCAGCAGCAGCAAAAACGCGTGCCACCGTGCGTAGCCTGCTCGACGCGGGTATTTCGTCTACTGATGCTGCGATCATTATGGGCGTCAGTAAAGGCCGCATCTCCCAACTCGCGAGAGCATAAAATAGAGCTTATGCGTAACCGTACACAATTCGTACGGATTGATCTACCCGATGCTTTCACTCTCGATCCTTTCGGCCAGAAATCATTCATGGATCTCGGGGCGCGGGAGGCTCCGATCCCGGATGAACTTGAGCTTGATTTAGTTGGCGAAGACACTCCGTTTCATGTTCGTATTCCTCACGCTTGAAAGCGAAATAAACCGAAACAATTGCCCCGATAATGGCAACGATGGTGAAAACCCAACTCATTTGGCGCTCTCCTCTGGATTTGGTGCGAAGCCCGGGCTGAATTCATATAGAGTAGTCTCGCCCAATGCGAGCTCATTCCTGGAATACTCACCCTCCTTGTGAGGCTCCTCGGTCTCAGAATCACTACGACCAATGCGTAACGTAAGACCAAGATGGATTTCAAAGGGGAATCTCACCGCTCTACCTCCGTTCTGCGCCGGCGTCGATTCTCAAGAACCACACCAGCAATCACGGCAATAGCAGCACCCGTGCCAGCGACGCACAGGGCGATGAAAGCGATAAGCGCAAGAGTAATCATTGTTCTCCTTTCAACATGGTTTTCACAGCATCAATCAATGCTGTCTGTGTGAAAGCTTTCCGCTCCAAGGCAGCCATGATCTGCTCATCGATCGTGCCCTTCGTGACGATATGGGAGATGGTGACGGGCTGTGTTTGGCCTTGCCGATACAGGCGGGCGTTCGTCTGCTCATACAGCTCCAGGCTCCACGGGATCGTGAACCACACCAACAGATGCCCACCGGCCTGTAGGTTCAGGCCATGACCAGCGCTCGCGGGGTGAATCAAGGCGATCGGGATCCGCCCCGCGTTCCAGGCAGTAAAATCTTTAGGATCAGTGAGTTCGCGCGCCTCAGGGATAACTTCTTGGATTCGGGCGAGGTCGTGCTTAAACCAATACGCGATAAGAATGGGTTGCCCGTTGGCTTGTTCGATCAGATCCTGCAGCACATCGATTTTCGCGCTATGCACCGTGAGCGCCCGCCCCGCCTGATCATAGATCGCGCCAGAGGCGAGCTGCGAGAGCTTCCCAGCCAGGGAGGCGGCGTTTAGCGCATCGATATGCCGATCACCGAGCTGCACCGTGAGCTGCCGGCGCAACTGCCCATAAGCACGCTCAGCCCCCTCACCCATCACCGCCTCGCACGTGACGCTTGTGAGTTCAGGGAGGCGCAAATGGTCGGTGGTTTTCATCGAAACCGTCATATCGGCGATACGCTCATAGATCTCGTCTTCCGCACCTGGTTTGAGCTTCCAGCTGTAGACCTGCATACCGTTACGCTTATCGGGAGTGAAGTAGCGCTCGCGGTAGTGGGTGATGTACTTGCCGAGGCGCTGCCCACCATCAAGGAGACGGAACTCAGCATAGAGATCCATGAGCCCGTTGGAGGCTGGGGTGCCGGTGAGGCCCACGATCCGGTGGATGAGTGGGCGCACGCGGGCGAGGGCTTTGAATCTTTTGGCTTGGTGGCTCTTGAAGGAGCTGAGTTCGTCGAGTACTACCATGTCGAACGGCCAGGCTTTGCCATAGTGTGTCACGAGCCAGGGGACGTTTTCGCGGTTGATCACATACACGTGCGCTGGCTGGTGTAGTGCTTGGAGGCGCTCAGTCTCGGAGCCAGTCACCACAGAGAGGCTTAGGTTGGTGAGGTGATCCCATTTCGTGGCCTCGGCGGGCCAGGTGTGGTTGGCTACCCGCAATGGGGCGATGATCAGGGTTTTAGCTACCTGGAATCGGTTTAGCATGAGTTCGTTGATTGCGGTGAGGGTGGAGACGGTTTTACCGAGGCCCATTCCGAGGAAGATCGCTGCCTGCTCGTGATCGATAATGTAGCGGCTCACGTAGGTCTGATAGTCATGCGGCAAGTAGTGCATTAGCCACCTCCTTGGCGGTTGTGGGGTTGTCGATGATGTGGACGGTGAAGCCGAGGCGGCGGAATTGTTCGATGCGGCGCGCCTGGAGTGGGCGTGGCTTGGCTCCTGGTGTTTTGAATTCGATGAAGACGATCCTGCCTCCTGGAAGGAGTACAATTCGATCAGGTACTCCGTTCATGGACGCTGATGTGAATTTGAGGCAGAGTCCGCCTCGGCTGTTGATGAGACGGGTGAAGGTCTGTTCGATTTTCGCTTCACGCATGGCTGCCCCTTGGAGTGTGTGCGGCTCGCTGTGGGACAAGTGGGACGGGACAAGTGGGGCGAATTTCTATTACGCGCGTATACGCGTGCGCGCGTCCGTTATGTCCGTATTTATATATATTATTATCTCTATATATAATAGTTGTCCCACTTGTCCCGCTACCGCGTTTTTTGTTGCTATCACGCCGTTTAATGGGTGGGACAAGTGATGGGACATGTGGCGCGGGGTTGTCCCGCTTGTCCCGTTTTTTGCTGGTGTGTAGGTGGCTCTGGTGGGACAAGATCGGTGGTTCCGGAGCCTGCCCCGGAGCCTGCCCCGGAGCTTGTCCCGGAGCTTGTCCCGAAAATGCGATGCAAGCTACTGTCATTTCGTGCTCCTTACCCACACACGCTGGCGCCCATAGATCGGCAAATGCCTCCTGCTCTGCTTCCCCTTTGGTCTTCTCCAGCCTTCGATTTTCGTTATCATCGCGGAAATCTGATACGAATCCGAGGCCTTCATCAAGGTAGGATCCTTGCCCAGGCACTCTGCCCAAATCTCGATATTCGACACCTCCAGGCGCTCTTCCAGCGTGGTCTCGTCACCGATCGTGAGGCCGCCACCATTCAAATAATCACGCCTGTCGTAAAGGCTCATATCCGCCCAATTCACCGGCAGCAGTGTTTCTAAATATTTGATAATCAAACCTTCGCGTTCGTCCGTTTCCATCGCTTGTTCTTGCTGCGTGGTCGCAATCACGCTCGCTTCACGCGAGAGATACAAGGTTTCCCCGGCCTGCTCTCGGTGCTTGGCTTCCGCCCATATTTGGTTGATATCTGCGTCGGTGAGGTCCCACGGGTGCTTCTGACAGTCCCCCGTGACGGGGATAGGGAGGAAGCGGCGATTGCCGGTCGTGTCACGCAGGAAGCCCAGCTCACTGTTGGTAGTGCCCATGAAAACGCAGTGGCGGGGGTGGGCTTCTACTTGGATCCCGTAGGCCTGCCGATATTTATCGTCCTGCCTGGAGATGAAGGATTTGATGACTTCGACATCGGTTTTACGCATGCCTGCGAGCTCGGAGATTTCTAGCACCCAATAGCCTTGGAGTTTTTCTGCCGCGGCTTTGTCACGCATGTCTGTAAGGGTGAGGGCGTCGGAAAACCAGGATCCTCCGAGTTTTGCGATGAGTGTGGATTTTCCGGTGCCTTGCGGGCCGTTGAGGATCAGCATATAGTCGAACTTCACCCCCGGCTCATAGATCCTGCGTACGGCCGCGACGAGGGTTTTCCGCATCACCTCCCGCGTATAAATACTGTCTTCAGCGCCCAGATAGTCCTGTAGCAGCGTATCGATACGCGCCACGCCGTCCCATGGCGGGAGGGCTTCTAGATAGTCTTTCACGGGGTTATAGGACCGCTCCGAGGCTACTGCTAGCACGGCGTCTTTCGTTTTTGGCGGCGCATACAACCCATACGTTTTTTGTAGATAGATTTTGAGTTGTGCCCAGTCCGTATCGGTGAACCCAATCTTGAGATGCTCCCACGGCAGTTCGCCGCGCACGTCGAGGCCGTCCCTGTGTTCGTTCCACGCGATCGCTTGCAGGGCAGGATCGTTGCGCAGGACGAGCACATGGTTGGTGAGGGATTCGGTGAGTTTTCCGCCTCTTGTGATTTCGAGATCACTCATCCACAAACCATCAGTAGCAGTATCATCGCTGGGGAGTTCATCGAACTCTGCTTGCGCAGCCGTCAACATGTCTTTTGTGATTTGGGTCTTCACCTCGGGGAGGGCGCGGGCCCAGTCGCACATCGCCTTATAGGACGGCAGTTCCGTGGTTTTGAGCTCGCTCGTATCTGCCGGGTCTTCTCCACCATAGCGGTGGATGCGCACCAGATCGAACGCGTTACACAACTGCCCACCGGCGGGGTCTGTGGCGTGATGTGAGTAGGCGAATTTGTCGTCATAGACGACGAGCCCGGCAGATGATTCGCCGAGCCTGTAATCGTAGCGGCCGTCATGCGCACTCTGTGTGTACACGTCATCTAGCCACTGCTCGATCGCTTCGCTGATACTGTAAGCGCGGTTGAAAGCACCGACGAGGCCAGGTTTCGTGAGCGGATCCGCCTGCTTCCTCGCGCTGGCTTGGATCTGTTTATGGACGCGGCTTGAGGTTGGCCACGTCGTCGTATCGCGCCAATCACCGTTATATTCGGCGAGGATTTCGTCAGGATCGAGCAGGGTGCCTTCTTGATGTTGGAAGATGTATTCGCCGTCAGCGCTTGTTGACGGCCAATACATGAGCCGGTGTGGCTCGAACGTCGTATCATCGAACTGGTCGATCCCGTAGCGATCAGCGAGCCTGCGTGCGACTGCCTCGTATTCTTCAGGGGTCACGTCACGGCTTAAAAGGATTAGGAGCCGGAGGCGTGGCTGTTCTGGCGTGTGCTTGTGGGTTGAGTAGAGGATCGCCGTATAGTCCTCCAAAAGCGTGATTTCGTCCCAGATTTGCATTCCGTTCGCGAAATCAATGTCGAGCGAAAGCAGCGAGCGGGCGTTCACATGGTCTTTCTTTCTGACGCCTTCGCGGAGCTCACCGCCGACGAAACCGCCCACGTCTTTGATCTGATCTTGGTCATGCTTGGAAAGCTCCCGATAGTCACTGATGGTTTCTGGCGTGCGTCGGGTTGACGAGATACGGCCGAGGAGCTGGCTCCACGTGATGCGCGTGTTCTTCCATGTAGTGGCGAAGCGTGAGGACGCGACAGCGATCGTGAACCGGCGGGCTTGCACAACTGGCGGCAGTGAGAGTGTTTCTTGCGGTTCGGTCATCATTCTCAGTCCTTTTTGTAGTAGTCGCATTCGTAGCCGTCAGCGGTCAGTGGTAGACCCTCAGCCCAGGCGGGCGCCTGGCACATCAGCTGGGCGATCTGCTCGACGCTCGCCCCTGTGGTGGGTTCGTCTACCACTACTTCGTCATGGATATGCATCACAATCTTGTGGCCTGCCTCAGTAATCACTGTGAGCGCGTTGGTGAGGAGGTCACGGGCGATTGCTTGCACAATGTTTTCCACGAATTTCGGCCCATACGAGTCGATCACACCCCACTTTTTTGTGGCAATAACACCCTCGTAGGTGATCGTGGCCCCACCGTGTCCGTCTGGCTTTAATCGTGGCTTCGGATAGGCGAGACGCCGCCCAGACGGCAAGCTAATGAACAGGAAGCCAGCTTCGCGCGTGAACCGTAACCCTCCAACCTGTTGTGGGCAACTCGTGCGGATACACGTCTTGACGGCCTCATCGACAGCCCACCACAGCTCAGTGATCTTGTCGTTCGCTTTACGCCACGCGTCCACGATCGGTTTCAACTCCTCGGGCGCGATACCCATACGGAGTGCGCCCATACGTTCCAAGGCTCCGACTGAGCCACCATAGCCACAGGCGAGCGTAGCGATCTTGCCCTTCTGCCGCAGCCCGCCATTCACGCCATGCTTCTCCACAGGCACACCGAACATCGCCGAGGCGGTGGCGCAGTAGAGGTCTTTGCCATCTTTGAATGCTTGGAGGGTGTCTTGTTGCCCTGCGAGCCAGGCCAACACTCTAGCTTCGATCGCACTATAGTCGGTCACAATGAACCGGCAGCCAGGCGAGGGTATGAATGCTGTGCGAATCAGTTGGGAGAGGGTTTCGGGGATGGGTGAATAGAGCTGCTCGAACACCTCATATGGCTGGTTGAGGAGGCTCCAGCGGGCTAGATCCAAATCCGGCATGGTGTTACGCGGCAGGTTTTGTACCTGGATCAAACGCCCGGCAAAACGCCCGGTGCGGCCAGCACCATAGAAGGCGAGTAGCCCGTGTGCACGCCCGTCTGGTAGTGCACAAGCAAGCATTGCATCATATTTTTTCACACTTGATTTTGCGAGCTCGAGCCGCAACCCCAACACAGTTTTTGCCGCGCCTTCAGTGGTGGCGTATGCGTCAGTCACGTCTTGGCGGCTCATTGAGTCCATAGTGACGCCTTGGCTCTTGAGCCATGCCTGTAGCTGGATCGGCGAGTTCGGGTTAGCAAGCCCGGTTATTTCTTGCGCCTGTTCGAGGGCAGAAGTACGGAAAATCCTATCAGCAGTGATGGCGCGCTCAGCCATATTGGTATCAATCAGGATCCCGTTATCGTTAATGCGCTGGTCGATCACATAATTGACCCATTCGCTCTCGGGTACAGGCATGCGAGTGAGCTTGGCTTGTAACCCCATTTCCACGGCCACATCGATCTGGTTGTAGTGCTTAAACTGAGCCCATTCGTCAGGGAATGCTGCTGGTAGGTTACGGTTGGTGCTGTCAGTGAGGAGGCTGGGTTGGGTGGGTTGGCAGAAGAGTTTGATCAACTTTTTGCCGATCATTTCTTTACGCTGTTCGATTCCGAGCACGTTCGCGGCATGCTCCAGTGAGCGTGGCAGGGCGAGGTAGGAGCACCACACCATCGTGCACCGCCACTGAGCCGGGTTAAGCATCCAGTCTCCGCCAGAGAGCCAGTAGGAGAGGCAAACCCGTTCGAACGCTGCGTTAAACGCCCACTTCATCACAGTAGGATCCGTGAGGGCATCAAGCACCTCAAACGGGATTTGTTCTCCCTGCTCCACGTCCACCACATGGATGTCGCCGTCATCGATTGCATACCCGAACAGCAGCAGACGAAAACTCTCATCTGCTGCATAACGGTAGACCCCGCTCTTGGCGAGGCTCACCGTGGAGAAGGTTTCGATATCGATGGATAGTTTTTTCACGTGCTCCCGGCAGGAATCGAACCTGCTGTTCAAGCCAAAGGACAGAAACTCTTGAACATATACGCCGTGCGGGAGCGGGTGCCAGCCGCCATGTGCTCACCCCTGGGCTGGCATCAGGGTATGATCTGGTTAGAGCAGATCCTCATAAGCGGTGTCGCCGTCTTCTACCTCATCGAGCTCGAGCACATCAAACTCGGCGTCAGCACTCATGCCGCCCCCGCCGAGCCGTTCACCGTCAGCCCACTTCTGCACATTCCCGAGGCCTGCGGCGATACCCTTTTTGCCTTGCACTGCGTAGGCATAAAAGTTGAGGGAGACACGGGCGTACATGCCGCTATAAACATCTTCAGGCTCCGTGAGTGGCCGCTTATTCTGGTCAATAATCCCAGGTTTACGCACACTGTTAGCGTTCGTAAACATTGCGTTAGCGTACTCTTCATGCTCGAAACGATCCGTATCCCCGTCCCGCAGCGGCAGCGTCAAGTTTTGGATCGCGAGTTTACGTTTCGGGTCGCCTTTCGGGGGTAGCCCGAGCTTCGCCTCACCCTCATCAATCGCTGCCGCAATGGCTTTCTTAATCCGATCAATCGTTGTCTTATCGTCTTTCGGGATTATCAGGGAGACTGAATATTTCGGTTTATCGTCTGGCTTGTTTCCCGGCCTCGGTTCGAGCAGGTATGCATACGAGCAGCGCACCTTGCCTGTAATCACTTTCGTTGGTTTCATCATGTTCTCACTCATCAGCTTCTTCTCTCTTTCTTTCTTTCTTGCCTATAGGCGGGTTACTTGGTGTCGGTTATTACAGTGAATTCTTCTTCAGCACTCTCAACCTGGATCGCTGGCCTTCTATCAGTGATAGGAACAAGCACGGGCTTCCCGGCAGGCTTGATCACCAGATCACCCAATAGTTTTTTAAACTCGGTTTTGCCGAGCAGTTTCTCCATTGCTGTGATCGTGAGCAGCCTGGCAGGCTGCCTAATGTCAGCCACTTTGTAATGCTTTTTACGGAGCAGGGCTTCAACAGCTTTTTCGTCCGCGTAGCGGCGCACCGAACGCCCCTCCACCAACTTCAACCCCGGAAAAGCCACGCCACCGAGAGCTTCATTCAACGCCCATGTTTCAATGTCTGTCACCCATTTTTTAAGCTCACCAGCCTGCTTCAGCACAGCAGCAACCTCAGACGGCTCGAGCCGATACGGGTCTTGGAATTCGAGCCGTGCCAGCTCCAAATTCTGTTCAGCCCTCGCACGACAGGTGGCGTTAATTTTACAAAACTGACACCACGAGCCTGGGGTCTGGGTGCCCTCCCCATTCCATGCAGCCAAAGCTGCGGGGCGGAGAGTCTCGTTCGCCCAGCCGAGCAGATCAACAAGCGGCAACTCCCACGTAGAGATATGCTCACGGCGAGGCTGGAAAATACTGAGCCGTACCGTCTCAATCTCGAACAGCATACCAAGCAGATAGAACGCACCCAAAGCATAGAGCTTTAACTGTGGATTCTCTTCGGCTTCCACCTGCACGCCCGCACCATATTTCAGGTCGATCACATGCAGCAGACCGTCAGTAATGATCACACAGTCGCAAGTGCCGAAGCCTTGCGGCACCCACTCCCCGAAATCTACTTCCTGCTCGATAGCAATAACGGCTTTCTCGCCAGCCTCCGTAGACGCCCGCTCATAGGCTGCCGCAACAAACTCGACATACTGGTCGATGTGTTCACGCATACTCGCGTCTTCGAGAGGACTATCCGGACGCGCACCAGTATTGTCTGGCGTGTAAAGGGAGGCGAGACGCCACTCCGCCAGGGCGTGTGCAGCGGTGCCTTCTGCTGCTGCCGCACCAGCAGTATCTGGTTCGTCTTGTTCGAGCCGCGCGGAGGGCGGACAGTTGATCCACCTGTGGGCGCTTGAGGCTCCGAGCAGTGCGTGCCGGTCAGGCATTAGCCTCACCGTCCCCGATCAGGTCCATAAACAGGGTCACGAATTTTTCCCACACGAGCGGGTCACTCGAGGTACGCAGGTCAGAGAGTTTTGCCACCTGGAAATGGTCGAGTGTGGCTTTCAACTGTTTGGTGTAGCCCATTTTGGCGTAGGAGGAGGCAGTCTTGCGTGCCTGCTCGAACGTCAACGGCTCCTTCACCACGGTAGGTGTGGGTTCTGGCGCGGGTGCGGGTGCTGGCTCGGCTGCGGTTGGTGTGACGAGCGCCGGTGCTACTGGCTCGGCAGGCATACTGGTGGCATAGTCCTGTTCACCAACGGTCTCTCCCCACTCCAACAGGCTCGATTCCATCTCGTCAAGCCCTTCACGCACCAGCTTGAACCCAGCCAACATTTTTTGAATCTGAACAAGTGGTGTCATCGTGCCAGCACCTCCACCCGAGCATCGCCAACCTCAGCTTTTACAGGAGGTTGCACAAACTTTTCCTCAGCTTTCTTGTAGCTGTGTGTGGTGAGTCCGAGAGCGTCGAGCGTGTCGGCGTGTGAATACCAGGGCGGGATCGGGTAGCGGGTGTAGGCATAGAATTTGAGGTTGGCACGGATGGGTGTGAAAATCGTGTTGAGGGTGGGTCGGGCGAACCCGACCCACAGAGGGTTGGTGTCTACTGCTTCACGGATCTGGGCGGCTTTCTGGTTGAGCGCGTCTTGCCAGTTCTGCTCGAGTGTTTTCGTGACTGGGCGGCTGATCAGCATCTTGTATTCGCCCTCGTCAACATTGAGGGAATCCTCAAGAGGAGGAACAGCCGCCCGCGTGTGGGGGTGGTAGGCGTTGTCGATACACGACGCGATAGGGGCGAGATAGCAGTGTGAGACCAGATCAGAGGCGGGACGGGGCAAGATGGTGTCCTCATCACACACGATCAGATCCCACACAGTCTGGATATGCCCCTCTTTCACGAGGGCGATGTCATGCATCCGGGCGACACCAGCACAAATCACATGGTGGCGGGAGAGTTGACGGTTCAGTTCTTGAATCAGCTTGTTATGGTAGGCTTCGTCTTTTGTCCACCGCCAGTCAGGGTCATAGGTGGTGTTGACGTCGAGTCTGAGACGAGACAGTGGCGGTAGGGTGTCTTTACGATAGACCGGGATAGTGGTCTGTGTGGTGGGGAAGAAATCATTAGTCGCATGGATAGCGGCGCGTTTGTTAGCGGTCATTGGTGTGGTTCTTTTTCTGATAGTCGCTGATGAGGCTGGTGATGGCTTCGATGAGGATGGCGCCACCTGCGCCGATCCCGATAAACCCGAGGGCGGCGGCGAGGAGCCACCAGCGGGCAGGCTGGTCTACCGTGGTGTCACACAAGACCAGGAACCCGCCGATCCACACAGACGCGTTGATAATGTGGGCGAACTCGCGTCCCCCGAGAGGCTGGTCAGGGATCCGCCACTCGCTATCTGCATGTTTGGAGCGGCGCCTCACACGACGCTTTTTATGGTGTGACGGGAGAGGCTGGTGGTGGTGTCGTGTCAGGTGTGGCGGTGAGGGTTTATGCACGGTGCTCAGATCCTTTCAGGGTGTGTATGTCGTCTCTGGTTAGCCCGAGATCGCGGTAGTGGATACGCCACGACCCGCCGATTTTCTTTCCCGGGAGTTGTTTCGTTTCAAGGAGTGTGTAGATCGTGTTCGTGGAGACACCGAGAATGTGTGCGGCGTCTTTCACGCTGAACAGAAGTTGAGGCATGATCGGGTGTCCTTTTTTACTTACCGCCCCACACACGGGGGCGTTTGTGGGTGGCTCAGTCCTGTGTGCGTCAGTTTCTTGTGTTGTCGTGGCCGGTATGCTGTTGCGAGGGCGCCAGAGGGTACACCAAGCGCAGTTTCTAAAGACCGCAGCAGCGGCTCAGAGACCCCTTTAGCCCCGGTCTCTATCTGTGAAATGTGTGCCTCGGTTGTGCCCGTGGCGCGGGCGAGGTCTGCCTGCGTTAAACCGATACGCACCCGTAGCGTGCGCAAGTCACAGTGAGGCGGGATTGAGCGCACCGTGACACGGGTAGGTGCATGTTGGCCGGTCATGTTGACCCGCTAATGATCGTTACCTCATGCAGGCTTGCCGCCGTCTTAGACGTTGCGTCCTTTCCAGTAGCATGAGAAGTGCTAGGTTCCCCTACTACTGGAAAGGAAGAATGATGGCAAACACGGATTATCGCCTTGTGACGTTTCGCCAAGAAGCGGGCAAAGTCGTTCCTGGAGAGCCTGATTCGGTGAGTGTGCTGACTGTTGATTTTTTGAATTCGATTCCTCAACTGAAAGAGTCTATGGATGGTTGGGAACCGATAGGGTTTCAGCTTGTTCCGATCAGTCCTGAGGAGATTTTGATTAGCGTCATGCTTCGGATTGACACTATGATTCCTGATGTCGCTGATATGGTCGGCTGGTAGGTCTGGTTCACGCTGCGGGCGCGTGAGGATTTTTACAGCTACCTCGGGTGATAGTTTGAGCGTGGTTTGCGTGATCGAATCTATGACCACGCTCGATTCTTGCACGGTACCGACTGGGATAATGTACTCACTCATGCCGACTCACCCCCGTCATGCCGGGCGGCTTTCTGCCCCGACTCCTCAGACTGTTCCGCGCGCGCCACTAAATCTGAGATTTTCAACCCTAGTGCTTTAGAGATGTCTTTTAGATCGGTGTAGAGAAAGTCGCGCTGCTCGGTTTTGATCTTGCGCCAGACGGTCGTGTAAGAAAGCCCTGAGCGGTCTGCTAGCTCGCGAAAGGACATGTTTTGCCTGCCCATCTCGGCACGAATCTCACTGCTTATGCCAGCTGGTATATCTCTCATGCGCACCATCCTATACCAGATGGCATAGCCTATGCAAGGTATTGCTTTAGGTGTTTCCGTTTGGTATAACAAACTTGTGGACAACCATAGATTTGAGCACCGCATCGCCGACGAACTAAAACAAATCGCCGACAACAAAGGCATCTCCGGAAATCAGCTCGCGCTGATTTCCGGTATCTCCCAAGCGCAGATCTCTAGAATTTTCACCTACGAGCGCACAATCTCACTCATGCAGACCATGAAACTCGCAGAAGCTCTCGGGTGTCAAGGCTCCGAAATAATCTCCACCGCCGAACAGGGTTCAGAAGAAGGCTACGCCTCCGCAACATACGACCCGGCAAATGAGTGTGAACTCGCAGCGGCTGGCGAAAACGAGCAAGACGCCGATGAAGAAATTGAAATGATGACACAGGAACCGTAAGTGGACGACCGCGAAATACAACTCCTTTCACAACTTCGCGCCCACGGCGTCACACCACAACTTGTTGACAACCTTCCGCACGGTTGGCGCGGAGCATACTCTAAACAGCGCGGCGAGGTTTATATACGTTCTGGAATGGCAACCGCACAACGGGTGTCAGCTCTTGCTCACGAACTAATACACGTGCGTCGCGGACATGACGGGCATCAAGACAAGCGCACTGAAGAATATGTCCAGAGAAAAGCAGCGCTTGAGATAGTTCCCGCCGCAGCGTATATGACAGCAGAACTACTGTTCGAGGGAAACGTCGTGAACATTGCACGCGAATTGGACGTAACGCCAGCAATCATTAGGGCTTACCAAATAGAGCGTTCTAACTGTTTGACGTGTGGCGGAGTCGCCCGACGAGTTCCGCGTCACGCTGCGCTGTGGAATGCTGATAGATCATGACCGTGTCTGGGCTTGTATGCCCCGCACGCGCCATAAGATCAGCGATTGTTGCTCCTGCCTGCCCGTAGAGTGTTAGCCCGGAATGGCGCAAGTCATGGAACCGTCCACGCACAACCCCGACACGGTCACATGCCTCATGTAAGGCGCGGCGTAACACACGGTCAGACGTGAACGCGATCCGCCCAGACACTGGCGGGAAGACGAGAGCCTCACGTTCAGGGTCAACCCACTGGTCAAGATGCATAACAATCCGGCGTGCGCTGCGGTCGTCAAGATGAACACGTCGGAACCCGGCACTACTTTTCGGCGGACCAACAACCAGCTCACCACCCATGCCACGTTTCACCGCTTTGCTTACAGTGACGGTTACCCCATCGGCGCTGATATCGGAACGTGTGAGTGCAGAGATTTCCCCTGAACGCAACGCGCCGATCCCGCCAAGGATAATCGCAGCCGCGAGCCTGGGTTCGCACGCGTCCGCGAGGGCATGGATCTGATCGTATGTGTAGGTGATGTGTTCGGGGCGTGCCTGGCTGGTGTGGCGGATCGTGAGGGCATCGTGGGGCATGTCTGGTTTAGTGGCCAGGGCGCCTGCTTTCACGGCGTCTGTGAGTGCGGCGGAGAGGTCACGGAGTATGGAACGTCTAGTTGTGTCAGGGCATGAGCCGCGCAGGGTCTGGTTGAACTGGGTGATCGCGTCGGTGGTGATCTGGTCAAGACGGGTATCTGCACCGAAGTAGGGGATGATGTGTGCTTTCCAGCGGGAACTGTATGTGCGTGTCGTGTTGGGTGAGTAGCCGCCTGTGGTGAGGCGGTCGATCCAGAGGGGAAGCCATTGGGTGAGGGTGAGGTCTGTTGAGGTGGTGGCATGGCGTGGAGGCTGCCATGTGTCGCGGAGAATATCGGCATGGATTTGTGTCAAGAGATGGTCTGCTTCACGTTTGGTTGCCACGGTAGGGGTGTAATAGTAGCGTCCATCGACTCGGTATTTGCCGAGGTAGCGTGTGCCGCGTTTGATGATTGTGCCAAAGAGTCTGCGGGTCATAATAGGTGGTGTTTCGTGGTTGAGGGGTGTGTATCAAGAGTATATCAAGCAGATACTAAAACGGGTGAAAATCCGGGACAATCCGTTAAAGCCAGATGGGGGTTTTCCGTTGAAAACTCAACCAAAACACCGACACAACACCAAAAACCACAACACCCTGGTGGAGCATAGGGGATTCGAACCCCTGACCTTTTCATTGCGAACGAAACGCGCTACCAACTGCGCCAATGCCCCGTAGAACTTCTTTATGGTAGCACGCACGAGAGTAAAATCCGAATCATTGAGCGAATCTCCGCACTGATCGACGGTAGAATGGAAGAGTCGCCAATCGAAGGGATCGCCGTGCACACACTCGACCAGCTCATAATAGACGTCGCCGCTGCGGAGCTTGCTGCCGTTTACTCTGAAATCGGAGCATCGGTAGGCTCAATCGGATCCCCTGATGTGCACTTGAGCGATTCCGAAATACGTTCAGATGAGCCGATCACCTACCTTATTCTCTCGGATCCCCAAGGTGACCTCCTCGCCCACGCGCTCCACCATGCAGAAGAGAACACCAATGTGTATGTGCTTGTAGGCTCACGAAATCTTGCGCAGGCGGAGTTGAGTGCAGACGCCGCTCGCAGCCTTTCCGTGTGGGAACGAGTATTCGTTGCGGGTAACGGCCTGCCCCTGAGGCTCCATGATTTTATCTCCGAAGCGCTCACAAGTGTTACTAGCGCAGCTCCCACTGGCACCACTTCCCAGCCGCTTCTGATTCTCACTCATCTACCCAAGTCGCATGAGGAACTCAGGCTGTACGCTACTGCTAGCGCTGCTGCTAGCGCGTCCGCCGGCGTCTTTGCTAGTGCTACTGCGGGCGCTGATGCCTCACGGCGTTTTATCCCCATATTTGTGGCCGGTGGAAACACCAGATTCATGAACCGCAACCAAAATGACGTTTTAGCAGAGAGCTTTGGTGAAGTGCATGCCTCGCTGGGCAAAGGGAAATTCCGCTGCCTCATAGGTAGTAATCCACGTGAAGGAATCGCCTACGCAGTACCACAACAGCACGTAGATCTCGCATCACTTTTTACGCGTTACCAGCCAGAGATTATGCGTATGCTTCGCCATGATTCGGATCATGATATGCGCCAGCGCGCCAGAGACGTCGCTCGCGGATTCGTTCACGCGGCGAGCGGCAAGGCTCTGACTCTTTACGGAGTCGGCGGAGTCTTCTCGGGAGCTAAGCCAGATCATGGAGGCGAGCTATTGGCAACGATTGCTGGTGCCCACCTGCGCTATTTACAGGGCAGAGACGAAGGTGACGCGTTCACTGTGATTGATCTCGGCTCTGGTAACGGTCTTGTCTCGGCAGTGTTTGCCCATCTTTTTCCTCGCGCCTCGATAATTGCCGTCGATACGGATGCAGACGCCGTAGTATCGAGCGAGCTCACACTAGCAGAATTTGCGCACACAGCGAATACCGGTGTGCTGTGGGATGAGTCTGCTCGAAGCTTGGCGCTTGATTCTGCAGATGTAGTGCTCCTTAACCCGCCATTCCATGAGGGGCTCGGTGTAGATGCAACGCTCGTGCAGGATCTTCTAGACGCTGCGCTCGCAGTCCTCAAAGCCGGAGGTGAGCTGTACATGGTGCACAATTCTCATCTACGGTATCGGCGCGAAATCGATAAGCGCTTTGCGCGCAGCGAAGAACTCGCACGAAATGCGAAGTTCACAGTTTTACGTGCGGTGAAGGCTGAGAAGTAAAGGCTAGCCATAGCGTGGGCTTGGAGGCTGCCCGAGAAATTCCTCGTATGTTGTGGCTCCAGAATCGTGATAGGCACGAGCCGTATCCACTCCTATATAGCGAAAGTGCCAAGGCTCAAACTTGTATCCGGTCACGCCGGCACTATCTTGGGGGTAGCGCAAAATGAAGCCGTACTCCCATGAATGTTCGGCAAGCCATTTCCCTGAGGCTGTGTCTTGGAAGCAGGTTTGAGATTGGCAGCCTGCTGCGGCGTCCTGCACGTCTACTGCCAGACCTGTGTGATGCTCCGAATGGCGGGGACGTGCAGAAAAAGTGTCGGTCGTCTCTTGATTAGTCTGCGCAGAATACTGGCGGTAGAGCATGTCTTGCACTGCGATCGAACGGTATGCGGAATAGGCCAGAAACTCACTTCCGGCAGCCGTCGCAGCTTCGTGCATCTTTCCCAATGCTTCAGCGGCTTCGGGGCGCATCAGGTTTTCGGTGCCATACATCGGTGTGCCGTAGTCTTCCAAGGGCACCAGTTTTTGTGGCACGAAATCTTCAGGTACGGGATTCGTCTTGTTAATAAGAGCTGTGATGGAGCTCGGATCCTCAAAATCCAGTGTTGCTGCCGGTGGTTGCGTGTTTTCGGTAGACGCCGGTTCTTCTGTTTCAGGGTCGGGTGCAACTTCCTGCGGTGAAGACTTCGTTGGTGTGGTTCGTCTCGGCTGTGAAGATTGCCCATGCGAGGTGCCATTGCCTGGCTGGGAGGCAGTAGTGGCGGTATTGCTCCCTTGCTCTGGCAGCACAGCGAGGGACGGTGCTGTTCCCTGTAGTATCGCAAGGCTTGCAGCTGCCGCTATGGCTACGGCAAGCGTGTACTGGTTCAACGTGCGTAGCGAGCGCTTTCGATGGTTGTTATCGAGGGTGCGCCTTTCTTTTGCAGCGTTATTGCCATCGCTCTTGCGGTAGCGAGCACGCAAAGCGAGTGCTGCGCCGTCTACCGTGCGTCGTGAAGGCTGTGCTGGGCGATGTGCCATATCACTATCTTACGATTCTTGGTGTGCGTGGGTGTACATCACGGGTGCTACGCGCCGCGACTATTGACCACTAAATACGTTATCGAAAACGTACCTTATCTATGGCTCACAACGGTGGTGCCGATCGGCGCCCAGTTGTAGAACCATGCGGCCTCCGCATTTGAGAGGTTAACGCATCCGTGGGATCCAGCAGCGCCAGCGTCGTACCCCCAGCTCGAACGCCATGCGGAAGAACCGTGCAGTGCGTAGCCCCCAGTGAAGAACATTGCATGAGGCACGTTCGGCGTCACGTATGGCGTACCGTCCACGTTTTTGCCGCGCATGGTCATAACGTCGCGCTTCAAATAGATCGCGTACGTGCCGAGAATTGTTGGGGTTGCCGGAGCGCCGTCAATCATGCCAACTGGCCCGTGTACGGGGGTTGCGCCTACATAGGCGGTGACGGTGTTATTGGAGACGTTCACATCGATCCATTTTTCGCCGTCAGCAGCGGGGTAGGGAAGGTTTTCGGCACCGGGTGCGATCACTTTTTCCTCCCACTTCGGCTCGTCTGATGCCGTGGTAAATGCGGCATTCACCGCCTTCGCTTGGGAGAAACTCCCCACGATCGATTGAGAGACGTCGTCAATATTCGTTACGTGTACGCCCGGACGAGCCTCGCGCTTCACAAGTGTAATATCTCCATTGGTGTTCTTATAGCGAACTCCGACGATCTCTTCTACGTTGAGTTGCTTTGAGTGCTCTTCCACCCAGGCACGGATCGCGTCCTCATCGAGTTGAGGGGCGTCCTTAGTGCATGAAATCCACGCGAGTTTAGTGGCTGCATCGGCCGTAATAGTGGAATCGCCTGCTTGTAGGCTCACATCGGCTTCCAGCATTTCGTTTGCTTGATTGGCAACCTGTTGAAGATCCTCTTCTGAAATCGTCGGTTCGATGGCCGTAAGTTTGACGTTGGCTTTAACGTTCTTTTGCGTGGTGAGGAGGCGTGTAGCTGCATTGTATAGCTGATCCGGGTCGATTCCTTGGCCGTCCGCACCGGGCTGTACGATGAATTTCTCGCCTTCGGTGATGATTGCAGGTTCGGTTGGATCCGCCGAAAGCTCGCTACCCTCGAGGAGCTTATTAGCGAATGTGGTGATTGCGTCAGCGTTCTTCGTGTACTCCGGTAGTACGCGCGTCGTGACGAAGGGCGCCTTCACGTAGGCTAGCGGTTTGGATGTATTGGCGGTTGCCTGGCGTGCGATTGCATCCGTATCGACGGCCACACCTAGATCGGACAGGGCTGCGGACGTAGCTGAGATACCTGTTCCGCTGAAGTTCATTTCGCCTGAAGCCACAACCTTCTTGAGGTCTGCAGAAATCTCAGACGCCGTCTTCCCGCTCACTTTAACGTCACCTACGTATGTGTTGGGCAAGGCTCGCTCGCCAATAAAGAAGTAGAGCACATATATTGCGCATGCGACGATGGCAGCCAGCGCAAGAGCTGCGAGGCTTATCCCTACTTTTTTCGCGGTCGTCATAAACAAACTCCTGCGGGCCGGCAATGAGGCGAATCAATCCAGTTTGATAATAAATGCCGCCAGAGTGCTGCGCCACTTAAAGGGCTGTGGTAGTGACGGGTAACATGTTCTCATGATTACTTTGGCCGCTACACCCATTGGTAATGATCTCGATGCGTCGCCGCGATTTCGTCGGGCGATTGAAGAGGCGGATGTGATTGCTGCAGAAGATACGCGCCGATTTCTCAATCTTGCAGGGCGCCTCGGTATCAATCTCCATGCTAAAGTAATAGCTTTCCACGATCACAACGAAGCAGACAAATCTGCAGCATTGATTGAGGCGGCTCGTAATGGCCGCGAAGTTGTGGTGGTCTCGGATGCGGGTATGCCGGTGATATCAGATCCTGGTTTTCGGTTGGTGAGGCTCGCAGCTCAGGCGGGGTATGAGGTGAATGTGATTCCAGGCCCGTCTGCAGTATTGACGGCGCTCGCACTATCTGGCATAGCAGCACAGAGGTTTACCTTCGAAGGCTTTGCGCCGCGTAAGGCTGCAGATCGCGCACGCGAGTTCGCGTCTTTGGCGCGCGAGCCGCGTACGATGATTTATTTTGAGTCCCCTCGGCGCCTTGGGAAAACGCTTGCTGCCATGCGTGATGCTTTTGGTGGCGATAGGCAGGGAGCCGTGTGCAGGGAATTAACGAAGATTCACCAGGAGGTGCGTCGGGGTACACTCGCGGAGCTAGCTCAGTGGGCGGAGGGTGAGATACTCGGCGAGATTGTGATCGTTGTGTCGGGGCGAAACGCTAGTACCTCCAGCCCCTCGCTTGCTGCAAATCCGGACGTCGCCGCGCGGAGCCCGCACGCCGTCGAGAACGATTGTGAAAACCTAGCCGAGAACATTTCGCCCGAGCTCGTTACCGAAGTGGGTGAACTTGTGCAGTTGGGGGTGCGCGCTAAAGCAGCCGCTGGGCATATCGCCAAGCGCGAAGGTCTGCGCCCGAATGAGCTTTTTGCGGCATACCTTGCTGCGAAATGATCTCCGTCACGGCCTAAAGTCAATATCTGAGAAGTCGAAATCTGCTTCGTCTACTTCATCAGAGAAATCAACGTCCTCATCGATATCGAGATCGTCTATGTCTTCGATGCCGTATTCGTCGAAATCAATGCCCGCGGTGTCGTCACTGAGTTGAGTCTGGTTACGCAGGGTGTCTAACTCTTCGTCTTCACCGTCAGAGGTCAGCTCGGCATCGGCATCGTCACCGTAGTGATCACGATTGTTCACATTTGCAGCGCCAGCCACAGGGGCCTTCGGCAGCTCGTCGTCGTGGAAATCCGCCGCCCCTGATTCGTCATCTTCAAAAGGATCATCATCCCATGAGGCGTCTTGATCTGAATCATCAGAGTCACCCCAGGTATCTACACGCCCGAAGCGAGGAGAATCTCCGTCGTCTTCGGCGTCTATATCATCATATCCGTCACCTGGGAGCGGAGCGTCGTCGTCTTCCTCGTAAAAACCGAAGGCTTCGGTGCTCTTGAGCTGATCCACGCCCGCTTCGTCCATTTCGCGCCGCGCCTCTATGCCCAATTCTTCAGAAACGGGAGCAGTGAGATCGGAAAACACGCGCACTGGCCAGCCTGCTTTAATCCCGTCGAGCGCCGTCTCTTTCACGCAGTGACTTTCTGCGAGGCCTACTATATCGAGAGCATCAATATCGTGTTCACGCAGCAGCCGTTCGAGGAGCTCGCCGTCAGCATTCTTGCCCTCAAAACCCGAATATGCGGCCTGATATTCACCCTTTTTAACAGATTCGTCGATAGGCAGCGATGCGATGGCTTCGTGGAGCTCAGCCTCGGCAGTTCCGGCTACGCCGTGTGGTGGCCACGTATCTACGAAGTCGGGATTCTGTGAGAAGTGTTCGCCAGGGGAGATGTGCCAGTCTTGAGTGGTCACGATGTATTCGTATTCGTCTGAGTGTTCTGTAACGAAATCAGCGATATGTTCGGCAACTGCGTTGCCGCCATCAACGCCTAGAGCGCCACCTTCGGTGAACGTTGGCTGCACATCAACAATAATCAGGGCGCGATTCTCAGAATCCATGATGACCTCTCTTACGCAATTGCCTTGCCTCACAGAGAACCTATTTGTGTGCGCGAAGAACCGATACGTCGCACGTACATGCCCATCGCTACACGTGGCTACGTGCAATATCTTAACCTTAAACTACCGCGCGTAATAGTCTTAAACGTGGGCTGAGGTAGTCCTATCCCGGCGCCGCGGTAGTCGTTAACGCGAGTGCACAGTACTGTGGTGTACATTGTTTTACCCCGCCGTCGTTTAGCCGTACCCTTGATATATGGCAAAAATCCTTTCTGCAGTTGCTTGGCCGTACGCGAACGGCCCGCGCCACATCGGCCATGTGGCAGGTTTCGGGGTGCCCGCGGATGTGTTTTCGCGCTACATGCGTATGGCGGGGCACGATGTGCTGATGGTGTCTGGTACCGACGAGCACGGCACGCCGATTATGGTTGCTGCTGATCATGATGGCATCACGCCGCAGGAAGAAGCCGATAAGAATAATCGAATCATTGTGGAAGATCTTGTGAAGCTTGGGCTGTCATACGATCTGTTTACGCGTACAACCACTGCAAACCATGAGTCGGTTGTGCAGGAGCTTTTCCGCGTATGCCGCGCTAATGGCTATATGGTGGTGCAAGAGACGCCGGTTGCTATCGATCCGAAGACGGGTAATACCTTGCCTGATCGCTATATCGAAGGCACGTGCCCGATCTGCGGGGCTCCAGGAGCTCGTGGGGATCAATGCGATAATTGCGGCAATCAGCTCGATCCGCAGGAGTTGATTGATCCCGTTTCGAAGATCTCGGGGCTTACACCTGAGTTCAAGACGACGGAGCATTACTTTCTCGATCTGCCGGCGCTTGCTGGACGCCTAGCTGAGTGGCTCGATACCGTAGAACGTGGGGGCGAGTGGCGCCCGAATGTGATTGCTTTTTCCAAGCATCTGCTTGAAGATGTGCGCCCGCGCGCGATGAGCCGTGATATTTCGTGGGGGATACCGATCCCAGGATGGGAAGATCAGCCTAATAAGCGCTTGTATGTGTGGTTTGATGCGGTGATCGGCTATTTGAGCGCATCAATTGAGTGGGCGCGCCGCCGTGAGGCTGCTGGTACGGGTTCGGCTGAGGATTGGCGCGAGTGGTGGAACAATCCTGAGGCGCTCACCTACTACTTCATGGGCAAAGATAATATCGTATTCCATTCGGAGATTTGGCCTGCTGAGTTGTTGGCGTACAACGGCGAGGGCGAGCGTGGTGGAAAGCCGGGGGCGTTCGGCACACTCAATCTGCCCACGCAGGTTGTGGCGTCCGAGTTCTTGACGATGGAGGGCAAGAAGTTTTCGTCGTCGAAGAACGTGGTGATCTACGTTCGCGATGTGCTGTCCCGCTATCAGCCTGACGCTTTGCGATACTTTATTTCTATTGCTGGGCCGGAGACGTCGGATTCAGATTTCACGTGGGAAGAGTTCGTGCGTCGCAACAACTCTGAGCTTGTGGCAGGCTGGGGTAATCTCGTGAACCGCACGGCCGCGATGATCGCGAAGAACTTTGGCGAGATCCCCGCTCGCGGCGTCCTTGAAGACGTCGATACGGCGTTGCTTGAGCAAATCCGTGGCGGTTTCGATGCTGTAGGTGAGCTGATCAGAAGCCACCGCCAGCGTGCAGCGCTCGGTGAGATTATGCGCCTTGTTGGTGAAGCGAATGCGTATGTAGCACGTACTGAACCATTTAAGATGAAAGACGACGCTCAGCGTGAACGCCTTGGCACAGTGCTCAATACCTTGATCCAAGCGGTGTGGGATCTCAATACGATGATGAGCGTATTCCTACCGCATGCTGCGAACACAATTGACGCGGTGCTCGGCGGGCGAGGAGACGTTGCACCGATGCCCCAGCTTGTGGAGACGGCGGATCTCGATAGTGGCCATCCGTTCCCGATTATTACAGGCGAGTACTCCGGTGTGCGTGCTTGGGGGCCCAGTGATGTGAAGCCGGGTACGCCGATTGCTAAGCCAAAGCCAGTATTCCAAAAGCTCGAACCTTCGGTAGTGCAAGAGGAGCTTGATCGCCTTGGCCTTGGTGAGGAGTGAGCAAACCACACGGCAACATGATGAAAGAGGCATGTGATGGCGCGTAAGAAAGCAAATGTGCCAGACTTTCGGCCACTCAATGTGCCGATTGTAGATAATCACACGCATATCCGCATTGATTCACAGCATTACCTCACAACTGGCTATAACGTAGATGCCGAGTATCTCGATGGCAGCGCTTCATCGCCCACGGCGCACAACGTGCCAGCATCTGAAACGGGTGCATTGGCCGCTGAGAGCGATGCATCTACCTCGCAGGCTTATGGTCGCGCAACGCGTCCCGAACGGCAAAACTACACAGAGTCGGGAAAGCTCGCGCCGCCGATCCTGGAAAGCACACTCATCGGCGGTATGGACGCTGGCGGAATCCGTGCAGCCATCACGAGTGGATGCTCAATCCCTGAGCTCGTCCCCACAGTCGGTGCCACGCGGCGTCATCCAGGGCGCATCTATGCCGCGCTCGCAATCCATCCGAACGACGCACCCCTTCACGCTGGCGTGCGTGAGCAAAGCCCAGACGGAGCAACCTACGAGCAAGAGGCCTGGCATGAGGATTTCAGCCTTGATCGAGCGATAGAAGAGGTAGCTAGGCTAGCTGTGGAACCCGAGGTGGTAGCAGTAGGAGAGACGGGCTTAGATTACTTTCGCACTGGCGATACTGGCCGTGCGGCACAGGTGCAATCTTTTCGTGAACATATTGCGCTCGCGAAGGATCTCGGTAAGCCTTTGCAGATTCATGATCGTGAAGCCCACCGAGATGTGGTGGATGTTCTGCTCAGAGACGGCGCTCCTGAACGTACCGTATTCCACAGCTTTTCAGGCGATGCCGAATTGGCGCAGGTACTAGCGAGCAACGGCTGGTACGCAAGTTTCTCTGGCCCGTTGACGTATCCCGCCAACCGTAATCTTCGCGAGGCCTTTTGTGCCTTACCTGCCGAGCTGATTTTGGTGGAAACCGATGCTCCATACTTAACGCCGGTGCCCTATCGGGGGCATCCGAATTCAGTGTGGGGAGCGAGCTACACGGCGATATATATGGCGTGGCTTCGCGGTGATCCCGAAGCGCGAGCGATTGTGGATGATGCTACAAACGCGGAGGTGGAAGCTGCCTGGCTTTCCACGAGCGACGAAATAATAGACGCGTGGTGCGTACAGCTTAACCGCAATACTCGAGCCGTATACAACATTGGCTGATTGATTGCGCCGTGTAGTGTCCCACACACGGTGTTGCAAAGTATAACAATTTGGTTACAATCAATCTAGGAATGATAACGAACGCTGATAGCGAGATCGCTACGGTGTGAAGTGTTGGAGATTGTATTGGGACGTCACTCAATTAAACCTGCTTCAATGAGCATTATCGAAGCAGCGAAGCCAGCAGATGCCTCATCCGCATCTACACTCCTCGCACAGCGCGGAACCTCTCACGTAACGCAAGGCGAGCCTGAGACGCGAGGCGAGCATACGGCGTCTACCATGACGATTTCACGCGACGCTCGGATTACAAAAGAGATCCCCGTTGTGAGATCACTTCCAGCTAGCAGCTCCGAAGTGGAGAGCAACACTTTTGCTGAACACATGAATGCGAACCTGGTGGCTGGGTGCGCCCTGCGCGATGGTTCCAGTGGCGTGAGTCGTATCCGATTGTTTACACGCTCTCGTGCAGTTGTGGCCGCAATGGTGGCAGCAACGTGTGGTATGAGTGTGGGTGCGATGGCTGCTACACCAGATTCCCCGAAGCAATCTGATCTCGTTTCTACAATGACGCTTACGGACGCTGCTAGTGAAGTGGGCTCAATAAGTGGGCTGGCAGATGTGAGCTTCACAGTACATAGTGCCGGCAAAACGCGCGAACTGACGGCCAAGATGGGTACGACATTAGACCAGGCCTTGAATGAGGCTGGCTATGTGATTGACGCCGATGACGAAGTGTCGCTTGGTCTGGATTCTCTCGTGCGCGAGGGTATGGAGATCAAGATCGTCACGGTAGATACAAAGACCGTCACGGAAGACTTCACTGACGCGTTTGAGGAAAAGCGCGAGGATGATGATTCGCTGCCCAAAGGTGAAGAACGCGTTGAGACTGAAGGTGTAGACGGCAAGGGTTTGCGGACGTTCACGGTGACCTACCGTGACGGCGAAGAGGCCTCACGCACGCTTGTTGCACAAACGATGCAGACAAAACGTGTGGATAAAGTAGTGAAGGTTGGCACTGGGGATTCCCAGAGCGTTGCGAGCGGGGCGAACGGGCCGGTGTCCGTGCCCAACCGGGTTGTGAGTGGCTCAAAGGCTGATTGGATGCGAGCCGCTGGTATTCCAGAATCGCAGTGGGGATACGTGGATTACATCGTCTCTAAGGAATCGAGCTGGAATCCGAACGCGGTGAATTCGAGCTCTGGAGCGTGTGGCTTGGCTCAAGCCTTGCCATGCTCGAAGATGGGCGGCAACTGGAATGATCCAGTGGTGGCTTTGCGCTGGCAGTACGGATACGTGAACTCGCGTTACGGCGGGTATGCCGGTGCGGTGGCGCACTCTAAGGCAACTGGCTGGTACTAATCGCGGATGAGTGAAGATTCGTCGCCCGATAGCGGCGTGCACGCTGGTGACGCTGCGCGTAGCCATGAGCAGGTACCTCATCCTGCGCCTACAGGATCTGATGGTGCTCCGGCACTTTTAGCGCCTAGCGAGATTCGCTCGATTGTGAGTGCTTTGGGGATTAATCCCACGAAGAAGCTCGGCCAAAACTTTGTGCATGACGCCGCTACAGTTCGCCGGATCGTGCGCGATTCTGGTGTTGGTGACGGCGATTGTGTTGTGGAGGTAGGCCCAGGTCTGGGTTCTTTGACTCTCGGTTTGCTTGAGGCCGGCGCTTATGTATCTGCTATCGAGATCGATCCTGTACTCGCGGGAGCGTTGCCCGCGACCATCGCTCATCGAGCTGGTGGCAGCGCGGATCATTTTGCTGTGGTGCTTCGTGATGCGTTGAAGGTAGGCGGCGTAGAGGATTTGGCGATTCCGCCGGCATGGCAAGGACGCCAAGGTGGAAGTAGCGAGAGTCAGGGTGAACCGCGTAAGGACGACGAATCCCCCTACTTCCAACCGACGCACCTTGTGGCAAATCTTCCATACAATGTGGCTGTTCCTGTGCTTTTGACTCTGCTTGACGTTCTGCCGAGCTTGCAGTTTGTGACGGTGATGGTGCAGGCAGAGGTGGCAGATAGGCTTGCGGCAGCGCCTGGTTCACGCACCTATGGGGTTCCCTCAGTGAAAGCAGCATGGTATGGAACGGCGAGGCGTGGGGCAAAGATTGCGCGAAGCGTGTTTTGGCCAGTGCCTAATGTTGATTCCGCCCTTGTACACATGAGCCTCTATGGGCCTGGGCGCGAGTATGGCAGTGCTGGCGGTTTGAGCCCGCTGCGAAATTCCAGTGCTTTAGTGGGGTCCGATAAACTATGTGGCACGCATGTGACGGCCACGGGTGATGACGAAGCTCGAAACGGTATTCACCAGGCACATGTGATGCGCCAGCCGTGCGTTGCCAAGAGCAGCGTCTTTGAGGTGATCGATGCCGCTTTCGCGCAGCGGCGAAAAACCCTACGTGCGGCGCTCAGCTCGTGGGCAGGGAGTGCTTCACGTGCTGAGGCTATCCTTAAAGCAGCCCGAATCGATCCAGGCGAACGCGGCGAGAATCTCACAATCGACGATTTCATTGCGATTGCCTGTGCTCACGTTGACTAGCTGCTATCGGCATCAGGTAGCGGTCATATTGTGCAGCGGTGGCATTTCATGCGGACGCGCGCCCCGCATTGCTGGCGGATCTTGATCGAATTGTAGTGGGTGTGGGTGCTGATAGAATCTGTCTATGGCTCTCGAATATGTACATGCGATAGCGCCCGCAAAAATCAACCTTGCACTACATGTGGGTGGCCCGCGCGCAGACGGCTTTCATCCGCTCGATACGGTGTTCGAAGCGATTGATCTTTTTGACGACGTTATCGCAACTCCTGGGAAGGCGCCTGGTGCGTTGACTCTGGAGATTCACGGCTTAGGTGAAGACCTCCCTACGGATGAATCGAATCTCGCGATCAAGGCTGGCCGCATTCTCCAAGATAGGTTCGATGCGCGTGATCGTAGTGCACACATATCGATCACAAAGAAGATACCCGTGGCTGGTGGCATGGCGGGTGGCTCTGCAGATGCCGCAGGCACTTTGGTTGCTCTCAATGAGCTGTGGGAGTTGGGAGCCAGCAAGGAAGTGTTGCTCAGCCTTGCTGGTGAGCTCGGTTCAGATGTTCCATTCGCTCTCATAGGGTCCGTGGCACATGGTACGCAGCGTGGCGAGGTCTTGGAGCCTATCGTCCCGGGAACTATGCATGGTTTCGTGATTGCAACTAACCCTCGTGGGCTTTCTACACCTGCGGTTTTCGCTGAGTTTGATCGTCTTTTCCCGAATGCAGATCAGCCCGCAAGTACACGCAAAGTACGCGAGGCCGTCGAGGGTGTAGATCTAGCGCAACTTGGCACGCTTCTCGCCAATGATCTTGAGATACCGGCATTTTCTTTGCGTCCAGATCTTGCAGATGTTTTCCGCAGGTCAGATGAAGCTGGCCACGGAGTAGTGCTCTGTGGCTCAGGGCCATCAATCGCGGTGCTGTGCGATGTGAGTGATGGTGCAGAACTGGCTCGCGATGCTCAACGGGCCTTCCCTGATCTGCATATCGTGACGGCGTATGGCCCTGCCGCCGGTGCACACGTCGTGAAGTCGTACTGAGGTGGGTCGTGGCTCATATTCTAAATATCGAGAACGTTTCGGTTACACTCGGTGCACGCCCGATTCTAGGTGAGGTGAGCCTCTCGCTGCATGATGGCTCACGAATAGGTGTTGTTGGCCCAAACGGTGGCGGAAAATCTACGCTTTTGAAGGTGTTAACGGGTGCACTCGCGCCAGATTCAGGCCGCGTCACGATCGCGAACGGTAGCCGCATCGCCGTGCTCTCACAGACGGACGAATTCGATCCAGAGCTGACGGTTCGTGAGGTTGTGCATCCGGGCGTTGAGACGTACACGTGGGCCACTGATCCGGTAATTCGCAGCATCCATAATGGCCTGATTCCGGACGTCTCGATGAGCCGCAAGGTGGGTGAGCTCTCTGGTGGGCAGAGGCGGCGCGTCGCTCTGGCAGCCGTGCTGTGTGTAGATGCGAATGTGCTTGTGCTCGACGAACCCACCAACCATCTCGATGTTGAAGGCATAACCTTCCTCGCCGATCATCTTTCGCAACGTTTCGCAGGTGGTGAAGGCGCGCTCGTCGTCGTCACTCATGATAGATGGTTCCTAGATGCTGTATGCGAACGTATCTGGGAGGTTGTGCCGGGAAATGACGGTGCTGGGGGTCGTAACCCGCAGCCCGGTTACGTACAGACGTATGACGGCGGCTATGCGGCCTATATTTTGCAGCGAGCCGAACGAGCCCGAATAGAGCAGCAGCGTCAAGAAAAACGCGCTAACCTCTTGCGTAAGGAGCTTGCGTGGCTTCGGCGGGGTGCTCCGGCACGTACATCTAAGCCGCGGTTTCGCATCGACGCGGCTAATGAGCTGATTGCGAATGAACCTGCACCGCGAGATTCTCTCGAGCTTGCAAAGACGGCGAGTGCTCGCCTCGGGAAGAAAGTGATAGACCTTGAGGATGCTGCATTCTCGTGGGCTGAGTATCGCGCCAGGGAAGAAGCTAATGCGAAGCAGGTTGATGCAGAGGAGGCTGATGGGCAGCCAGCCAAACGGGAGATATCTGGGGCAGTCTCAGGTGAGCTTCCAATGCAGGATCGCCCGGTTTTGCATAATGTGACGCTGCGCCTCGCACCAGGTGAGCGGCTTGGAGTTCTAGGCGCGAATGGTGCGGGAAAATCCACATTATTAGGCTTACTCAACGGGAACCTTCAGCCCACCTCCGGCACCGTTACGCGTGGCAAGACGGTTGTGCTTGCAACTCTTTCCCAGGAGACGAGGGAGCTTGATGAGGTCGACGAGCTGCGCGTGGTAGAGGCAGTGAACGCGGTTGCCAGCCGAGTGATGGTGGGCAAGAAAGAGCTGACGGCGAGTCAACTCGTGGAAATGCTTGGTTTCACGCGTGAGCGCGCATGGACGCGCGTGGCAGAGCTTTCGGGTGGGGAGCGCCGAAGGCTTCAACTATTGCGTTTGATTATTGGCGAACCTAATGTGCTCTTGCTCGACGAACCGACGAATGACCTCGATACGGACACTCTCGCCGCCGTGGAAGATCTACTCGATTCATGGGCGGGAACGCTTGTGATCGTATCGCATGATCGCTACCTCCTCGAACGAGCTACGGATCATCAGGTTGCGGTTATCGGCGGCACTGTGCGTGATCTGCCAGGCGGAGTGGAGGAGTACCTGCGGCTAGCAGCTGAGGCGGACGGTTCACGTAGTGGTGATTCTGCTGGCTTGGCCGGTGGGCGTGAACCCTCTGAAAAAGTAGCAGCAGGAGCACGGGAGAATTCCGAGCTTGAGAATGTGAAAGATTCGGCCAAAGAGCGGTTGGCTCACAAGGCCATGGCACGGGCCGAGCGCAAGATTGCACGTTTACATGAAAAGCGAGACTCCCTTGGTCTTCAACAGGCTGATGCCGCGCAAAAAGGCGATTATGAACGTCTTGCAGTGTTAGGAAAAGAGGCCGCTGATATTGAGTCGGACATTGAGGAACAGGAGGCGCAGTGGCTCGCCGCGGCTGAAGAGGCCGAACGCTGGGGCTAGAGTTGCCTTTCGGAGCCTCTGGTGTACGGCGTAGGTAGGAGTAAAAGGTCCCCTATCTATCTCGATGTCGAGTAATATAATTCCGTAGAGCATTATGTAGAGGCTTGGTGCACAATCACAAAGAGGTGAGCAATATGGCAGAGAGTGAACTTAGCGCTGCGGATCAGTCTAGGCTCGACGAGAGCCAACCCTCGCACGATCCTAGTGCTCGGGGCGAAGGTGTGCACCATCAGCATGCACATGATCAACTCGCGCTCGGTGAATCCGGCGCAGTGGGGAAAACCGCTTGGGTAGACGAAGTTGACAATATCGTTGCACGCTGGCAGGCTCAGCGCCCAGATCTCGATGTTGCTCCTCTGGGTGTGTTCTCGCGCCTTTTGCGACTCTCACGCCATGTTGCCTGGATGCGAAAGTCGGCCTTTGCGAATCATGGCCTCGAAACATGGGAGTTTGAGATGCTCGCTGCGCTTCGCCGCGACGCGAGCCACCGGCTCACCGCAGGTAAACTCATGCAAGAAACGATGGTATCGTCTGGCACGATTACAAACCGGATCGATCGTATGGAAGAGCATGGCTTCGTAACGCGAGAAACTGATGAGTACGATAAACGTGTAGTGTTTGTGCAGGCAACGCAGCGAGGGATCGCGGCTGTAGACGCCGCCATGGAGGAGCTCCTTCGCCTGCAGGGTGAACTGCTTGCTCCCTTTGGCACCGAGGAAGTAGATGGCGTCAGCGCCTTCCTTAAAGTCATTCTCGAAGAATTCGAAACCGATGCCGAATAGGTGAGATGCTGGCAGACTTAACGCGTTTGCGACGGAATCTGACCACCACATTCGCACCTAGACCAAGTAGCCAAGATGACCCATGTAAGCCAGCTGAGCCATACGGATAGCGCAAGTAAAATACTCTGATCTCATCGCAATGCGCCCCGCGCGGCAGATGTTTATCTAGCCGGGCGGGGCGCATGTATGTGCGCGCTGGAGGCTTAGCCTTTGAAGGCGTCGCGTAGTTTCACGCGTTGCCCCATGCGCAGAATCGAGTTCTGGTAGATTCTGCCGGCCAAAGCGGCAAGTGCTGGGATAGTTGCGATTGCGAGCACTAATGCCAACCACGGCTCCCACCACTGGTATTCATCAAGCGCTTGGCGCATCGGCATCATAAAGCTGGAGAATCCTGGCACCCAGGAAAGGATCTTTGTATAGAGTTCGTCTGGCAAGAAGGGTACGAGGTAGATTCCGAGGTAGAAGGGGATGAGCATGAGGAAGATAATCGGAGTTTGTACTGCACCGAGATCTTCTGAGCGTGACACGGTGGCTGCAATTGCGCCCACCAATGTGGCGTAGATGAAGAAGCCTAGGATCACCCATGCTAGGGACCATACTGCCAGACTCCCAATAGAGAAGTTGAGTGGTACGCCAAGGATACGTACTGAAATCAGCGCGCATATCAGCAGAAGCACTACTTCTATCAGCACGAAGCAGCCGATGCCAAGCATCTTTCCGAGCAGGAGTTTCCGCGGTGGAACAGTAGAGACAAGAATCTCCACCACGCGTGACGCCTTCTCCTCAACCACGCCCTGCGAGATAACACTCATACCCAAAATGACTGCGAAGAACAACAGCATAGAGGCGACTATTCCGGAAGCATATCCAAGAGGATTGCGTTCAATGGCATTGAGATCTTCTGTGGCCACGTACACCACTTCAGTATTCATCGCGTTTGCAAGGATCTGCGTCTGCTCCGCACTCAAACCGTGCTGCGTAAGAGTGGATGCGGTGGCGAGCGTGAGTATTTGTTTCACTCCAGCTGTGAGTTGCCCCGAGCCCATTGATGCCCGTTGGGACTCAGAAGTATAAATCACGGCTTGATCCGCCACCGAGAGAGTTGGCGTACCGTCTTCGGCGCGATCTGCTCCGGCGTTGCCTGTGTCGGCGTCAGCCGCGAGGCCCAGCGCTAGGTATATGACGTCGTCTCCAGACTCGGCCTGAGCCTCTTGCTCTACGCTCGCTTTGAGCCAAGCATCAGGCGCTTCGCTGCTCGGGATGGCTTCAACAGTGAATTGTGCTTGTTCGAAGGCCGGCGTGAGGCTTGTGAAATCTTCGGTGATACCGATGGTGATGCGTGGGGGTTCCTCAGCCGAAGAATCACTATCGCTATTCGTCATAATGATCTTGCCCACGATACCAGCGGCGATGATGAGTATCGCCATTATGGCAAAACCGATACGCTGGCCTTTTGATCGAAACAGATTGAGGAACTCTCGCTTAAATACGACTGATACCATTATTTGCCTCCTTCCTCGCGGTGCTTGCCTGTGCCGGCGCTAAACAACCCTCCGGTCTTTTTGGGCCTTTTGCGCGTTTTCGCCCGCGAACCACGGGAGTCATTGGCCGAAGCGTTGGTTGGTTCATCCGAATTGACGACGTCTGCGAAGAGGTCTACGAGGTGCGGCTTGTGTTGCTGGAATCGGTGCACAGCTCCTACCGTGAGTGCGGCACGGAGAAGATCTTGATCTGAGACGCCGGAGGGGAGTTCTACGCGCACGGTATGCGAATCGAGAATATCGGTCTTCATGGGTGGGAGCTGCGTGCCGAGCGTATGAGAGCCCACCGAATCAGAATTGGCGAAAGCCGTGCCAGTAAGCACGCCGTGAAGCGTACGCGAATCTACGCCAGTCTCTACGTCGTACATTGCGGTAGGAGTTGTACGCAGTTCGTCGATTGAGCCTTCTGCCACCATCTTCCCGTGTGCACAGATGCCCACACGATCGCACAACCGCTCCACAAGATCGAGTTGGTGTGACGAGAAGACGACGGTCGCGCCCTGCGCCGTCTTCTCCCGCAGTACATCACTCATCGCTGAGACGGCGAGTGGGTCTAGACCAGAGAATGGTTCGTCGAGCACCATAATGCTCGGATTGTGTACGAGAGCCGCCGCGAGCTGCACGCGCTGCTGGTTGCCCAGAGAAAGAGCTTGCACGACGTCGCCCCGGCGCTCTCCCACGCCAAGACGATCAGTCCAATACTCCATGCTCTTACGGGCCTGTTCTGAAGAAAGGCCCCGAAGTTGGGCAAAGTATATGAGTTGATCAGCCACTTTCATCTTTGGGTACAAACCGCGCTCTTCGGGCATGTAACCGAATGTGGCACGCTGTGCGAATGTGGGTGTGGTGCCATTGAGGAGTACTTCCCCCGAATCGGCGTTGAGTACGCCGAGCATGATACGCATGGTGGTGGTCTTGCCAGCGCCGTTAGAACCAACGAATCCGAAAAGCTCTCCGTCTGTTAATGTGAAATCCATGCCTTGCAAAGCTGGGTTGGAACCGAACCGTTTATGGAGATTGCGGATTTCCAAGGTCATATAGTGAGTACTCCTTCACGGTAAAGTGCTACGGGTCAATGGTTGTGAACAAGGCGCAGAACGGGAAGATACACAATGTGTGGGTAGGCATCCTCATGCGCATTCGTCTCTTCATTGTATCAGCTATGATATGCGATACTCTGCTACCGTGGTCGGGCTTGAACCACTGTTTCCAGCAGGTGGAGCCTTTGCCCGGATTGGCAATTGGCGCGCATGGCTGGCACAATGGTGGAGGTATTCCGCCATGGTGTAATGGCAGCACACGGGCCTTTGGAGCCCTTGGTCTAGGTTCGAGTCCTGGTGGCGGAGCGGTTGTGATAGAGAACTGGGATCGATCCCAGTAACGGCCAGGAAACTGGTGATCGCACCACGCAAAATGCCAAGGAGGATTCGTGCGATACGTCCACTATTGGTATTTCTGCCCCACTCCAACAACAAGCTGAGTAAGCTGGAAACGGCTGCTCGTGCGGCCATCTTACTTCGGTAACATCACCAAGAACAGGGATAGGACGCAATGACTGGTATTCATACGAGTGGCGAAAAACATCTCGTACTGGCAAGCGGGCGAGCACATCCAGCACTAGCAAAGGCAGTGGCAGAAGAGCTTGGTATTGAGCTACTTCCTGTCACTGCCTATGATTTTGCCAATTCTGAAATCTATGTACGGTTCGATGAGTCGATTCGTGGGGCAGATGTATTCATCATCCAGTCGATCACTACGCCTGTGAACAAATGGATCATGGAAACGCTCATTATGCTTGATGCTGCCAAGCGTGCATCGGCCAAGCGTATTACCGTGGTTCTGCCCACCTATCCGTATGCGCGTCAGGATAAGAAGCACAAGGGCCGTGAGCCTATCTCGGCGCGCCTGATGTCTGACTTGCTCACTGCTGCCGGCGCTGAGCGCATTATGGCGGTAGATCTCCACGCCTCCCAGATTCAGGGCTATTTCAACGGGCCAGTGGATCATTTGTGGGCAATGCCTACTTTGGTTGAGTATGTTCGTGGCCGTATCGATCCGGCAGATACAGTGCTCGTTTCTCCGGATGCTGGGCGTATTAAGGTGGCTGAGCAGTGGGCAAAGCGCCTCGGCGGTGTGCCCCTTGCTTTTGTGCATAAAACGCGTGATATTACGCGCCCAAACCAGGCCACGGCGAACCGTGTAGTAGGCGATGTGTCGAATAAGACGGCGGTGATTGTAGACGATTTGATCGACACTGCCGGCACGATCGTGGGTGCTGTGCGCGTGGTGCTCGAGGCTGGTGCGAAGGATGTGATCGTGGCTGCCACTCATGGTGTGCTTTCAGATCCAGCCGTGAGTCGTCTGCAAGAATCTGGCCTTCGAGAGCTGATCGTTACAGATACGCTTCCCATTCCAGAAGAGAAGCGGTTCCCACAGTTGACGATCCTCCCCATTGCTCCCGTGCTGGCGCATGCAATTGAGGAAGTATTCAACGATGGATCGGTGACGTCGCTGTTCGACGGTGCATTCTAATCTTCCGGATCGATGAGCGTAAGATCGATCAATAAGGGTCGTGGGATCGCTCGGTCTGAGCGGCGCTCGGTGTTGTGCTCTTCCTGGGTCGTGCTCGGGACGTTGCTCACCTTTGGCTCATCTTTGTTGAAGCATAGCTGTTTTCTGAGCTAGACTCAGTGAGTTGCCTCGGCGAGGGAAGCGGAGCAGCCTGTGGTTGCTCGTAAACGTTCTTCCGTTATCGACGCGGTGTCTATACTCTGTGAGCACTCGATACTTACCTTTGTGTATGGGATGGTTCAGGTGTGATCTTCGGTGTGGCCTCCGTGGAGAGTCGAGCCGAGGAGTGACGAATGTATGTGTTTACCGATGCGCGTCTGGCGGGCATCGTGAAGGAGATAGGCATCATGGCAAATACTGAAATCCTTAAGGCGCAGGCGCGCGAGTCTTTTGGTAAGGGCGCATCGCGTCAGCTTCGCCGCGCAGGGCGCACACCAGCGGTGATTTACGGGCACGATTCGGATCCACAGCACCTGAGTTTCGATGCGCATGAACTCTACATGCTGGTGCGTTCTAATCCGAATGCCCTGCTTACCATTGAGCTTGACTCTGAGCAGCAGCTCGCTCTTGTGAAAGATGTGCAGCGCAATCCGTTGTCGCGCATTATTGAGCATGTGGACTTGCTGCGCGTGGATCCTAACCAGAAGGTCGAAGTTGAAATTCCTGTGCTGCTTGAAGGTGAACCATTCGGCGCTGCTGTAGCTACAGTGGAATTGATGAATGTTGCCGTTGAAGTTCCGGCACTCGAGATTCCAGAATCGCTCACGGTGAATGTGGAAGGTAAAGAGGACGGCACGCAGATTACGGTTGCCGATCTGGACCTCCCGAAGGACGTCACCGCCGTCACCGATCCAGAAGCTATCGTGGTAGTTATTGCTATTCCACAGCTTGAGGATCTTCCAGAGCCTGGTGCTGAGGGCGAAGGCGCAGAGGCTGAGAGCGCAGAAGCAGCCAGTGAAGATGCTGAGTGATTGAGCTAGCAAGCTGAACTAGCTTTCCATATTCGATTGAATATATGAGACTGCCGGGTTTTCATGCCGTACGTGAAGTGCGGTATTGAAAACCCGGCGGCGTCATTTACCATGGATAAGTTGGAGTTATTCGCATGTAAGTGATTGCATGGGTGGGCGTAGAGCGGCCGTGCCACAGCGATTCGTGAGCACGCATGGTTACGGCGGCATCGGAGCAAATGCACGTGGCGCGGATGCTAAACAGTAAGCAGGATAGGCGATGAGGTGAACGATGTATACGGTGTTGGGGCTCGGCAATCCTGGATCGCGTTACGAAAACACTAGGCACAATATAGGGCACATGGTGATCAGCGAGCTCGCCAACAGGATTGGCGTGCAGCTATCGCGGCATAAGCAATCTGGTACCTACGCAGCATCCGCCCGAATTGGCATGGCACCTGGAGAACTCGGTGAGCAGGTGATCTTGGCGATTTCACAAGGTTATATGAACACCACGGGCGGGCCCACGGCGTCACTCCTAGCATATTTCAACGCTAGCCCAAAGAACCTCATCGTGATTCACGACGATCTCGACCTTCCTTTTTCCACGCTTAAGCTCAAACGTGGAGGTGGAGAAGGAGGCCACAATGGCCTGAAGTCGATTTCCCAAAGCCTGGGCACACGTGACTATATTCGCCTGCGATTTGGCATCGGGCGTCCGCCTGCACGCCAAGATCCAGCAGACTATGTGCTAGGTGCTTTCACGTCTGCTGAAAGAAAAGAACTCGGCCTCCTGATTTCACAGGCGGCTGACGCCGTGGAGGATGTTATGCTCCACGGGCTTGAGCAGGCCACGATGCGCCTCCATAGCGCGCGGCAATAAACACTTGCCCTACATCCGCCGTGACAAGCCTGAACCTAGCAAAAGGATGATGAACTGATGGATCTTCGCCCAATACTTAGCGTTGTTGGCGAAAGCCCCGCATTTGCCGAGTTGGAGTTGCACACTGATGCACATATTTCCGCTCCGCGCGGTGCGGCAGCTCCCGTTATTGCAGAGATGATCCGCCGCTTACGTGTGCCCACTCAAGCATCGAATAATGCCGATACATCCGATGATTCTACGGATTCGCCGCGCGCTAGAGCATCTGGCGGCACATTTGCAACGTCACTTCATGTGATCGTCACCCCCTCAGATCCGGACGCGGAGAACCTCGCTCACGAACTGGAGGCATTTCTTCCTCGCCAAGCGATCGACGTCTTCCCCGCATGGGAGACTCTACCGCATGAGAGACTCTCCCCGAGGAACGATACCGTGGCACGCCGTCTCACGGTATTACGCAGGCTTGCGCACCCCGAAGAGTTCAGCGAGCTGCAGGTGCTTGTGACGCCCATCAGGGCATTGTTGCAGCCTATTGCGGCGGGGCTTGGTGATGTAGAGCCGGTGCGCCTACGCGTTGGAGATTCAATCGATTTCACCGAGTTGCAAGAGCGGCTCGTCTCAAACGCATATACGCGCGTGGATATGGTGGATCAACGCGGCGAATTTGCTGTGCGAGGCGGTATCATCGATGTGTTTCCTCCTACTGCTGATCATCCGCTACGTGTTGAGTTCTTCGGTGACGACGTAGACGAGATTCGCGAATTCTCCGTGAGTGACCAACGTTCGCAAAGTGCAGTCGATGAACTCTATGCCCCGCCGTGCCGTGAAATTCTCTTGACGGACGACGTGCGCTCACGTGCCGCAAAAGCGCTTGCGACTTTGCCGGGTGCGGTGGATATGCTCGATAAAATCGCTCAAGGCATTGCTGTGGAGGGAATGGAGTCTCTCGCTCCAGTTTTGCTTGGCGAAATGGTGCCACTCGTGTCGCAATTCCCGCCCGCTACGCGAATTGTTGCCCTTGAGCCTGAAAGAATAGAAGCACACGCAGAATCTCTTATATCTACGAGCAACGAGTTTTTGGCCGCGGCGTGGAGCGCAGCAGCTGACGGTGGTGCAGTGCCAGTGCAGGTGGAAGCAGCCTCATTCGCTACTGTAAGTGAAGCCCGCGATGACGCGCGCGCACGTGGTTTCGCCTGGTGGAGCCTGGGTGCCTTCACTATGGCAGACGCCGTTGATCTCGGTTTTCGTGAGGTGCCTCAGTTTGCTGGGAATACGCAGGCGGCATTCGATTGGCTTGGTGGGCTAGCACGGGAAAACTGGCGTGTGGTTGTGGCTGCTGAAGGTGCTGGTTTAGCACGGCGACTGCGCAATCAACTTGCCGATGCTGAGATTCCGGCAAGTTTTAAGGAGGTATTGCCACACGATATCCCCAAACGCGATGTTACTATCGTCAATTTCGCTCTGCGTTCAGGATTTGTGGCCGAGGATTCCCATTTCGCATTCCTTTCGGCGCGTGATTTGCTGGCTCGCGTGCGTTCGCGCGGAGGCGCTACGCGAAAAATGCCCAAACGGCGTAAGGCGCAAGTAGATCCACTTCAGCTCAAACCTGGTGATTTCGTGGTGCATGAACGCCACGGTATTGCCCAGTTCGTGAAGCTCGCGAAACGCAATCTCGGAGGCCCTGGTGGGCCACAACGCGAATACGTGGTGCTTGAATACGCTGCCAGTAAACGTGGTGGCTCACGCGATGAGCTGTGGGTGCCCACAGATCAGCTCGATCAGATCTCTAAGTACGTGGGTGGGGATGCGCCGTCACTATCAAAAATGGGCGGTGCCGACTGGGCCAAGACGAAAGCGAAAGCGAAGGCGGCGGTCAAACAGATCGCGAAGGAGCTTATTCGCCTGTATGCCCAGCGTCGGGCTACGCGTGGTTTTGCCTTTTCGCCAGATACTCCATGGCAGCACGAACTCGAAGATGCGTTCGAGTTTCAAGAAACTCCCGATCAGCTCTCCACGATCGAGGAAGTCAAGCGCGATATGGAGTCGCTTGAGCCGATGGATCGTTTGATTTCAGGCGATGTTGGCTACGGTAAGACGGAGATTGCCGTTCGTGCAGCTTTCAAGGCCGTGCAAGACGGCAAACAAGTTGCTGTGCTCGTGCCCACCACGCTTCTCGTAGAACAACATGAAGACACGTTCAAAGAGCGCTATGCAGGATTTCCGGTAAGCGTCGCCACGCTCTCACGCTTCCAAACTCAAAAGGAGGCCGACGGCGTCAAAAAAGGATTGCGTGATGGCACGATAGATGTGGTGATCGGCACCCACAAGCTCATTACGGGCGACGTACGGTTTAAGGATCTGGGTCTCGTTATTATCGACGAAGAACAGCGCTTCGGTGTGGAGCATAAAGAGACGTTGAAGCAGTTGTATCCTGCGGTGGATGTGCTTGCGATGAGCGCAACTCCGATTCCGCGCACGCTTGAAATGGCCGTGACGGGTATTCGCCAGATGAGCACCCTCGCTACTCCGCCTGAGGAACGCCACCCGATTCTCACCTATGTAGGTGCTCAAGAAGATAAGCAGATTGTTGCCGCTATTCGCCGTGAGCTAATGCGCGATGGCCAAGTGTTTTATATTCACAACCGCACTGAGAGTATCGATAAGACTGCCTCACACCTTGCACAGCTTGCACCTGAAGCGCGCATAGGCATCGCACACGGAAAAATGAGTGAATTCCAGCTAGAGTCGGTAATCGAGCAGTTTTGGGAGAAAGAAATAGACGTGCTCGTGTGCACCACGATCGTGGAGACCGGCCTCGATATTTCAAATGCGAATACTCTTATCGTTGAAGATGCTCAGCGTCTGGGGTTGTCGCAGTTGCATCAGCTTCGCGGGCGCGTAGGGCGCGGGCGCGAGCGTGCATACGCCTACTTCCTTTATCCGCCCGGAAAGGCGATGACGGAGACTGCTATCGAGCGCCTGCGTACGATCGCTGCGCATACTGAACTTGGTGCCGGCATCCAGGTGGCGTTGAAAGACCTCGAGATACGCGGAGCTGGCAACCTTCTCGGCGGTGAACAAAGCGGGCATATAGCAGGCGTAGGCTTTGATCTGTATATCCGCATGGTTTCAGACGCGGTAGCTCAGCTCACCGGGAAGTCCGGAGCCGATGGCGGCGAGGCGTCGAGCGATATTCGTATCGAGCTGCCTATCGAGGCGTATGTGCCTGAATCATGGGTAACTTCTGAAAGGCTTCGCCTGGAGATCTATTCGAAGATCGCATACGCGGCAAATGAAGAAGCCCGCGAGGCTGTGCGTGCGGAACTTCTCGACCGTTACGGCAAGATTCCAGAATCGGTGGAGCGCCTCTTTGATATTTCACAGTTGCGTGAAATGGCACGTCACGCGGGGATTGAGGAAATCACCATGATGGGCCGAAACGTACGTTTTGCGCCAGTGGTGTTATCTGATTCGCGCCAGGCTCGCCTGCGTCGTCTTTACCCGAAGGCTCTCGCTAAACCGGCGGTGCGCACGCTTTTGGTGCCAGTTGTGAGTGAGGCGCGCCTGATGGGCGCTGAGAAGCAGCTTGAGAATGAGGAGTTGCTCGAGTTTGTATCGCAGTTTATCAATGCCATATTCATCGCGAACTAGCGGTGAGATTGTGCGTTCAGGCGAGATTCAATGAACGTGGGTACACGCCGAAAGTCCCAAAACTGCTCGGCATGTGTTTTCAATGTGCGAAATTGATCGCGCAAGTTGGGAAGGAATTGTGCCGCTGTGGCGCTTTCGTAGGAGAATGGAAACGATGGCTTGAATGCTGGTCGCATAAGAGCCACCGAAGTGCTTGAGCTGGCGAGCGCTAGCGATGTGCTTTGGAAATAACTGTATGAAACGAAGGAGTCCATGTGGCAAGCATTGAGGCAGTAGCCTCCCGTGAAATTCTTGATTCCCGCGGCAACCCAACCGTTGAGGTTGAGGTTCTTCTTGATGACGGCGTATTCGCACGTGCAGAGGTGCCGTCTGGTGCGTCCACGGGTCAGTTTGAGGCTGTAGAACGCCGCGATGGTGACGAATCTCGTTATGGTGGCAAAGGCGTGCAAGATGCCGTTGAGGCGGTCACTGAAGTTATCGAGCCGGAAATTGTGGGCTTTGAGGCGAATGATCAGCGTCTTCTCGATCAGACCCTCATTGATCTCGATGGCACCAAGAATAAGGGTAAGATCGGCGCGAATGCTATTCTCGGCGTCTCCCTGGCAGTAGCCAAGGCAGCAGCAGAATCGGCCGGCCTTCCGCTGTATTCCTATCTCGGTGGCCCGAATGCGCATATCCTCCCAGTGCCGATGATGAACATTATGAACGGTGGTTCGCACGCAGATTCCAACGTTGATATTCAAGAGTTCATGATCGCTCCGATCGGTGCGGCAACCTTCAAGGAAGCGCTGCGCTGGGGCGCCGAGGTGTATCACACGTTGAAGTCTGTGGTGAAAGGCCGCGGGCTTTCGACTGGCCTTGGCGATGAGGGTGGTTTCGCTCCGAACCTCGACTCGAACGCTGAAGCACTTGATCTGATCGTTGAAGCAATCGAAAAGGCTGGTTTGAAGCCTGGCACCGATGTTGCTCTCGCACTCGATGTGGCATCGTCGGAGTTCTTCAAGGACGGCAAGTACCAGTTCGAAGGTGAAGGCCGCGACACCGACTTCATGGTGAACTATTACGACGAGCTCATTTCGAAGTACCCGATTGTGTCGATCGAGGATCCGCTTTCGGAAGACGAATGGGACGCATGGGTTGCGCTGACGAGCCATATTGGTAGCAAGGTTCAGCTCGTTGGCGATGATCTGTTTGTGACGAACCCAGAGCGCCTGCGCAAGGGAATTGAACTCGGAGCAGCGAATGCGCTTCTTGTGAAGGTGAACCAAATCGGTACCCTTACAGAGACGCTTGACGCTGTGGAATTGGCACACCGTTCCGGATTTAAGTCGATGACGTCGCACCGCTCAGGTGAGACGGAAGATACTACAATCGCTGATCTTGCCGTTGCAACGAATTCTGGCCAGATCAAGACGGGTGCACCGGCTCGTGGTGAGCGCGTGAACAAGTACAACCAGTTGCTACGCATTGAAGATGAACTCGACGATGCAGCAGTTTATGCTGGCCGTTCGGCATTCCCACGCTTCACTAAGTAAGCTGGGGATCTGATCCCGCTCGGATTCGTTCCGCAGGAAGCTGTGGGAGAGTCTATCGCATAAATGAATAGGCTATGTGGAGGGGATGCAGTATGCGCTGCATCCCCTCCGTTGTATCGAAGCATGATGTGGCGGTGCGATTTGGCCTATAAGCCTGCGATTGCATGGACGTCCCCTGTGCGTATGTGCCCAGCGTGTGTGTGCCCAGTAGGTATGTGCGAACGAGCGCAAATTGTGGGCTGGTGTTTATTCTGTAGCGGCGTCTTGGGCGGCTAGTGGTGAATCACGCACGCCGCACACCGCTATTCGCGTCCGGGGCGAATACACTTGTATGTATGAATCAGCGACGCCCGAACACACCTCGCACAGCGCGCCCCGGTGGTGCGCGCTCCTCGCGTGCAGCGGCGTCACGTATGTATCCAAGCCCGGCTCGATCCGGCGATAATACTGCCGGCAGGCAAGGCGTACCGAACCCTCAGGGGCAGCATGGCTCAAGAGGCGAAGATATACCGAGAACCAGTGCGAATGGCGCGAGGAGGCTAGGCGCATCAGGTACGGGCTCAGGCAGACGGCGTCAATCACCGCGAGCTGTACGTAAGCGCACGCCTCGGTTTGCGTTGTGGGGGCGGATGCGAGCCTATGTGAGGCGGCGCAAACGTTATTTCGCTGAAGGAACGAGGCTCAGCTATGCCGCTGGGAATGCGACTCGTACGATCTCTGTACGCACCGTGGCGGTACTGGCTTTTTTGGCGCTCGCTGTTGTGATGGTGGCTTCACCGTTGAAGAACTATCTCGTACAACAAGAGGAAAAACGGGAACTCCTTGCGCAACTGGAGGATTCGCGCACGCATATTGAGCAGCTTGAGCAAGAGCTTGCGCTGTGGAAAGATCCAGTGTTCGTGCAGTCTCAGGCACGTAAACGGCTCGGCTACGTAATGCCGGGGCAAACGCTTTACCTTCTTGACGACGGTGCCTTGGGCGAAGTGAAGGGCACGCCGAAGCAGCTTGCGCAAAAAGCTCTTGATGAGCGCCGCGCGGCCACTCCTTTCTATTTGACGGCATGGGATTCAATCGTGGTGACGTCTAAGGCTACGCAGGTGCTCAATAATCCAGAGCAGGTGCCGGTGCTGAATGCGCCCGAGAGTGGCACCTCTGAGCCTGCTGATTTAGAAGCTGATACTCCTGATGGCGATACCCGCGCTGCAACGGGTGCCGAGAGCGATGCGGCAGAGTCTGACGCATCTGAAGCTCGTAGCAACTAATCGCGTCGGCGCTCGCTTGGAGGTAATATATTCCAGGCATAACGAGAGGAAGAATTGAGAGTGACGCCAACATATACGACACCTCCGGACATAAGCATTGACGTTTTGCGGCAAGTGGCTTCCAATGCGAGTGAGATTAGGCCTGGTGACGCGGAGACGCTCACCGCTCAACTGGAGCGTGAGCCGCGTGGCTTGGTAGGTATTGGTGCTCGTTGCGCATGTGGCGCGCCAGCGGTGACGATCACGTATCCGCGTCTACCGGATGGTTCTCCTTTCCCGACGCTTTTTTATCTGTCGCTGCCTTGGGTTGTGCGGGCGATTTCGCGTATTGAAAGCAGCGGCGGGATGGTGCCGATGAATGAGCGGCTGCGAACAGAAGCGGAGCTTGCAGCGAACCACGAAGCGGCACATCGCACCTATGTGGCACGACGCGAGATTCTTGAAGTGGTGCCGGAGCTCGGGCGTAAATCCGCTGGTGGTATGCCTGATCGCGTGAAGTGCTTGCATGCTTTGGCCGGTTTTTCGCTTGCGGTTGGGAGAGGCGTGTGCTTGCTTGGCGATGAAGCCCTCGACATGATCGGATGGGATTCGGATGTGTGCCGTTGTGGTGAGACGCAGGTGACGGAGGATGAATTGTGAGAGTTGCTGGAATCGACTGTGGTACGAACTCGATCCGTCTACTGATTGCAGATGTGCCAGGGGCGAATGGTGCTGCGCTCGATGATATTGTGCGGCGGATGGAGATTGTACGTCTTGGCGAAGGGGTGGATCGCACTGGGCGCTTCGATCCGGATGCTTTGCAGCGCACGCTCGATGTGGTGAGTGATTACGCCGCACAGTGTGATCGCTACGGCGTTGAAGCGATTCGTTTTGTGGCTACGTCTGCTTCGCGTGACGCCTCGAACCGTGACGTGTTTATCGCTGGTGTGCGCGAGCGGCTTGGGGTGGATCCTCGGGTGATTAGCGGGGACGACGAGGCGCGTTTTTCTTTCCGTGGAGCGATTTCGGCATTGGGTTCTGAGTTACTTGGCTCTACTGCTGGAGCGGGTAGCGGAGGAGACGCCGTGCCTGCGGGGGATGAACGGCTCATTCTCACGGTCGATCTTGGCGGGGGTTCTACGGAGCTCGCTTTGGGCAGGCCTGATGGGCAGGTTGTGGCCTCGTATTCAATGGATGTGGGTAGTGTGCGTATGCGTGAGCGCCACCTGCATTCTGATCCCGTGACTGATGCGGAGATTGTTGCGGCTCGCGCTGATGTGAATGCGCTCCTTGATGCCGCGGAGCAGCAGATCGATTTAAGCTCGCCACATGTGCTTGTGGGGCTCGCTGGCACGGTGACGACGGTGACTGCTCAGGCTCTGGGGCTTGAGAGTTATGTACCTGAGAGGATTCACGGTACTCGTTTGACGTGGCCACAGATCGACGAAGTGTGTGAGTGGTTTCTGCGGGCGTCTCTTGGTGAGCGTCGCGCTCTTGGGTTTATGCATCCGGGTAGGGCGGATGTGATTCATGCGGGAGCTTTGGTGTGGCAGCAGGTGGTGCGCAGGGTGGTGGAGAGGACTGCGCATACTCAGCATCCGATTATGGAGGCGGTAACCTCTGAACATGACATTCTTGATGGCGTGACGCTGTGGGCGGCTGAGGCGGGCGATTAGCGCCTGCTGAGGTGTGGCTAGTACACTGAAGCTTAGCCCATAAGAGGCCATGCCCCCGTAGCCCAATCGGCAGAGGCAGCAGACTTAAAATCTGTCAAGTGTGGGTTCGAGTCCCACCGGGGGCACCATTAGCACCCTGTAAGTAATACAATTACTCGCAGGGTGCTTCTTCGTGTAATAGTTGGTTCACCTTACAACGAAGCTCCCTATTTGGGTTTTGCCACTGGAAAGCTTGTTTGATTGTAGGTTTGCACATTGAGTGAAGACTCTAATCTGGATCAAGAATTACTGCCAATCACCCGCGAGCTGATAGCGCAGCAACTACAATCTGACGGCATTACCTGCTTTGTTGATGACAGCGGTGATGTCAGAGCTTATCTTGACGATATCCACTTCAAATTCATCCTCGACGGCGAACACGAACATATCCTGTGTATCTACGGCTTCCCCGTCCGGCACTTTTCAGCGAACAACAGTGAAGAAATCAGCTCGTTCATCGAGTCATGGCATCAAAACACGGTTGCGCCGAAGATTATTTCCCACATCACCGATGACGGTGAGGTCCGTATCGTCTCCGAACTCGCGGTTAATCTGGGTAGGGGTGTTACTCGTGCTCAACTCACCGACCAGATGGCGTTTGCTGTTACCAGCACGAGAATGTTCATGCAGGCTCTGTTGCAAAGATTGGCGGCAGTCAGAGGTAGGCTGTCGCTCTGCGCCGATCAGGCGGCTGCTGCGAAATGGTGGTTGAGCATGCCCATGGCCTCCGTCAGCGCCGAGGGCCCAATGCCAAAAGCTCTCTCCACAAG
>JALFZJ010000050.1 GCA_022783665.1 Arcanobacterium sp. | reverse complement strand
ATATACACGTTTACACTCAGCCTTTAGGTTGGAATAGAACCGCGTGTCGCATGTGTACCGATTGGTACGGCTTCCACTCGAGTAACATATATCATGCTTGTCACAGCTTGGCTTGAAGTCTGCCTTACCCCAGCTGTCCGGTGAGTAAGAGCAACCGTTAGCAGTTGCATAAAATGACAAGGAGTTGGCAGCCTCTTGCTGGGCAATGTATCGTTCAGGATCCTTAATGAGTAGCACCAGATCATCGATTTCCTGGCTGCTAGACACCGCGTCGATCTCTTGAAGCTCTTCCATAGAGAAATAGCTGAGCAATATGCGTTCTTCATCAGCATCAATCGACTTGAACGATAGCTGTGTAGAGTGCTATCTAATGTAGCCGCGAAGCTGGCTGACGGAAAAGTGAGACACAGGAAAAAGCAGATATAATCGCAGCGAGTCGAACGCCGCTATTTGATGATTTCATATTTCATCCTCCTAGATAGTAGGTGGTTTAAACCTATTCGGTTGCCGCGTCGAATATCACCGAAGAATGATGATGTGTTTTACCCTGACGTTTGATGGGGTGCGTGTGTGAAGCAGTGGACAGATATAATGGATGGCGTTGAAGTCACTGTGGGCTGACTGGAAATGGTTTGCCGACGAAACCTTCGAGAGGTGCAGCGATGAGAACCATCGGCATACGCGAGACGAGTCGTTCAATAGGGCAACGCAGTTCGCTCAGCATGTTTGTCTTCTTGGCTGCAGCCCTGCTAGTTACGATCGCCTCATTCTCACAAGACGCCGATTGGTCTAGTTCGCCGTGGGGAGTCCTCGGCGCCCTCGGAGCTCTTGGCATCCTGCTTGCCATGAGCCCATGGTATTCTCCGAGTGCAGAAGTAGCCTACGTAATTGTGTATGCAATTCTCCTTTTCGACGGCTACAAGGACGTTCTCATCTATGCATCGATTGGTGTGTACGTCATTGTGGTAATGTGGGTTATCCGGCGATGGAGCCTCGCAGCATGGCTAGTACTGATTGCACATGAAATATCGCTATTGGTGCTCAGCGAGGACTGGGATCGAGGCTTATCCCTAGTGGCCGTAAGGCTTGTGATTATTGGTGCGATAGCTCTCGCTGCCAGATTATTCTTAGATAGCGTGAATCACGCCGTACGGCTCAAGAGGTTGCAGGAGCGTGAAGCAATGGCATCAGCTGCAAGAGCACGCTCACAGCTTGCATCACAACTTCACGACACAGTGGCTAAAGATCTCACGCGGGCGGCAATGATAGCCGAAGACTTAAGTAGCGAGCATCCAGACCTTGCCAAAGAGTTGAGGTACGTAGCCACGACTACCAGCGGAGCAGTGGGTGCAATTCGTCCTCTTATCATGAGTTTGAATGTCGACGAGAGCGTCTCGATAGATCAAGTCATCGATGAATGTGCAAGTATGCTAGATACTCGGCGTATGAAGTTGAGCGTCGAAAGCGATACTCCGCAGTTGGAGTTGGAGGGCCAGACTCTTCGACTCGTTCATGTTCTTCTAAAAGAGCTATCTACTAATGCGTTAAAGTACGGCGAGCCAGGCACGCGTGTTGATCTGCAAATGAATTGTAACGATCATAGTATGTTCGTAACTATGAGCAACACTGTGTCGCGCGCGGCAACTTCACCACAGTTAACCGGAGGATTCGGAGTGCGGAATCTACACGCCCAGCTCGAACGAATCGGTGGAGCTCTCCACTGCAGTCAAAGATCTGATGTATGGACTGTATATGCGCAGATTCCGATAGTGGGTGATTAGGCACGTGAGCGATGATGTAAGAGTGCTTCTTGTTGATGACGATGAGGTCGTACGTACGTCTCTAGCGAAGGCGCTGGCGCGCCAAAGTGGCGTCTCGGTAGTGGCTGTTGCTGAAGATGGAGCGCGAGCGCTCGTCGCAATGGGTAGACACAGTGTTGACGTGGCAGTTGTGGACGTGGAGATGCCAGGGATAGGCGGTATCGAGACTGCAAAAACTATTCGTAGCGAGTTTCCGGATACCGTGGTGTTAATGCTTACCGCGTTCGAGCATAAAGATTCGCTTGCGCAGTGCTTACAGCTTGGTATCGCTGGATTTTTGACGAAAGATGTTCCGCCCGATCAACTGGGCGAACTCATTCGCCAAGCTTACAGTGGCACGCCCGTTCTTGGTGCTGAGCCGGCTCGAATACTGATGGATTCCTTCGCTGCGACACGACCCGACGATCCGCAATCGGTCGCCTTCCGCCAATGCATCGAAAGCCTTCCCCCTTATCTTCGAGCGGTGTTTGATCGCATTATCCAAGCGAAATCCAACCGGGTTATTTCTCGTGAACTGGGCGTCACAGAATCTACTGTGCGTTCCTATGTGGCGGAGCTATATACGATTACAGGGATCAACAATCGAGGCGAACTCGCCATCACGGCAGTAAAATGTGGTTTTTAGCGTCGCGTTATGCCAAGACGTGAGGTTATCTACTGCAATCAATTTAGCGAGTATCGAAACACCACTTGTAGTGTACGATTGAGCATGTATGAGCTGCTCAGGCAGCCGCGTGCGTATGCATTTTATGTACGAGGAACGTCCGGGCTCCGCAGGGACGAGTGGTGGGTAACACCCACTCGGGGCGACCCGCAGGAAAGTGCCACAGAAAAAATACCGCCGCGTCTTTTGAGACTCGGTAAGGGTGAAAAGGCGAGGTAAGAGCTCACCGCGCAGCCGGCGACGGATGCGGCATGGTAAACCCCACTTGGAGCAAGGCCAAGCAGTGCGCGTAGAGGTGGTTCCCGCTGAGCGTACGGGTAGGCTGCTAGAGGCGTGCGGTAACGCGCGTCGTAGATGGATGGCTGCCACTGGGCAGTGCGCGAATGCGCCTGCCCAGCACAGAACCCGGCGTATCGAGCAGCTCATACTCACTCTTTGTACCGCCCGCGGTGCAAGAATTAGTGCCTTAGAGAGCGGCTCCGTTTCACTGGCTTATTTGCCGTAGCGGGCACGGTGAGCGAGGGTTGCACTACCCACGATTCCTGCCGCATTGAACAGCTTAGCGGGCACAATCTCGGCACGAGTCTTGATCAGTGGCACAAACTTCTTATGCTTCTTCGATACCCCACCGCCGATCACGAATACGTCCGGCGAGAAGAGCATCTCTACTTGCGAAAACACCTCTTGCAAACGCTCGGCCCACTCTTCGAAACTCAGATCTTCCGCCGTCTTAATCGATGACGCCGCCCATTTTTCAGCCTTTTTGCCATTAGGCAAAATGATATGCCCCAACTCCGTATTTGGGATCAAGATACCATCGCGCACAAGAGCCGAACCGATACCCGTACCCAGAGTCAGCACAATGGAGGTACCGCCCTCACGTTTGGCCACCCCATATTCAACTTCGGCGTAGCCTGCAGCATCGGCATCGTTGACGACGAGTACCTCTCGCCCAAGCGTATCTTCGAATAGCTTTTGGGCGTTCGTGCCTTCCCATTTTTTGGAAAGGTTCGCCATCATCGGGATGACGCCGTGTACTACTGGGCCTGGGATACATACGCCAACGGCAAGATCATCATCGGGCTCGAAACTCTCAACAATCTCTTTCACAATTCCAGCGAGAACTTCTGGATCGCCGTTGGGTGGGGTAGGGATACGCAGACGTTCGGCAGCAAATTCACCGGTTTTCAGATTCACTGGGGCGCCTTTGATGCCCGATCCGCCAATGTCTACACCAATTGCGAGCTTTGGGGCTTTCTTTGCCATGTTCTTCCTTCTGTGCGCCTCGTTATGTGTATCTGGTTTCGCAGCCATATCCAGCTGCTCCGTGTTCAACTGCTATGTGTTTAACCGTGATGTGTTGATATGCCCGCGCGCCGCGGCGATTGCATGAGCACAGCAGGCAATAGCGTCGCTGTACGCTAGTTCACACGCTAGTAATTCTATATTACTGGCAACGAAGCGATGTGTTTAAGTCTTAAGTCCATCACTTAGGCCGGCTGTGCCGGCGAAATCACGCCAGACGAAGGAAGCGTAAGAATATCGAAACCGTCGTCTGTGATAGCGATGGTGTGCTCCCACTGGGCGGATCGGCCTCGATCCTTCGTCACCACAGTCCAGCCGTCGTCCCACTGATCCCAGTCAATCTCACCCATGGTGAGCATTGGCTCTACAGTGAACACCATTCCCGGAACAATTTCGCGATCGTAGGCAGGCGCAGCATCATAGTGGGGTACGATCAGGCCAGAGTGGAATGCCTCGCCCACACCGTGGCCCGTGAAATCTTCCACCACGCCATAGTCGAAACGCTTGGCATACGATTCGATCACTCGGCCAATCACATTGATTGCGCGGCCAGGTTTAGCTGCTTTAATGCCTCGCATCATAGAGGTGTACGTCCGTTCACAAAGTAGGCGCGATTCGTCGTCTACCTCACCCACATAAAACATCGCATTCGTATCGCCGTGTACGCCGTCTTTATATGCGGTGACGTCAAGATTGATAATATCGCCATCCTCGAGGGGGTGATCATCTGGGATACCGTGGCAGATCACCTCATTAATCGATGTACATATCGATTTGCGAAACCCCATATATCCCAAACACGAGGGGTAAGCGCCGTGATCACACATGTACTCGTGTGCGATCCTATCGAGAGTATCGGTAGTGACGCCGGGAACAATAGCTTTTGCCGCCTCATACATAGCGTCGGCAGCGATTGTGCCAGCAACGCGAATTCGTTCTATCGTTTCGGGTGTTTTGACGTCGGATGCGGTTACGACTTCCGGGCCGTCGTGGAAAAGGTACTCGGGGCGTGCGATATCTTTTGGCACGGGGAGCGTAGGTGAGATGGTGCCTGGTTGGAGATGCCCTAAAGGTGCTCGGTCTGCTTTCATAGTTCTACCTTAGCCCTCTGGCTCCGAGGGATAAACTTACACTGTGTGCAATCATAGGCATTGCGCGCTCCGGAGAAGCACAAGACGAAGGAGGCCATGATGGATATCAAATACTGGTTTAATACCTCAACCAACGAGGTAGGCGAAGGATCTATATCACCTTGGCCTGCGCATCTGACGATGGGCCCGTACGATACCCGCGAGCTGGCCGAGCAAGCCTACGCTCTCGCTGCGGCCCGTACTGCTGAGCAAGATGCGCACGATGACGCGTGGGACTCATGGGGCGAGGATAACTAAACCCGACCCGCATCTATGATGAGTTCATTCAATGAAAGAATGTGACTCGTCTGGGAACGTCTTGTTCTTCACCGCCTCGTTGTAAGCGCTTGCAGCATCGCGTAATGCTTTGCCTACCTCGCCAAATACCTGCACGAACTTTGGATGCCATTCGCTCATTGCGGCCATATCCGTCCAAACTAATACCTGGCCGTCAGTACCCTGACCGGCACCGATACCTATCGTTGGAATATCGAGCTCTTGTGTGGCACGCCGAGCTACCTCAGCCGGAACCATCTCCAGTACCACTGCGATTGCGCCGGCGTCTTCGACTGCGTGGGCATCAGCGATAAGTTTCTCAGCGGCGTCTCCGCGGCCTTGTACGCGTGGGCCTCCTAGAGCGTTTTCAGACTGCGGCGTGAACCCAATATGGCCTACTACCAAAATTCCAGCCCGCGTGATCGCCTCAATCACATGGGCACTGCGTGCGCCGCCTTCAAGTTTCACAGCATTTGCACCAGCTTTAACCAGTGCCACTGCCGATTCGACTGCTTTCTCAGTTGAGCTTTCATAGGAGCCAAAAGGCATATCAGCTACCACAAAGGCGCGGGATGCGCCGCGCGCCACACCTCGGGTGGCTACAAGCATTTCTTCGAGTGAGACGGGAACCGTGGAATCGTACCCCAGCATCGTATTACCGTACGAATCGCCAACGAGCAGCATATCGATCCCAGCGGCGTCGAAAATCCGGGCAGTCATAGCGTCGTATGCGGTGAGCATCGAGATCGTAGTTCCAGCCTGTTTCATTTGCTTCAAGTGATGGGCACGTACAGCTTTGGCCATTGTGATAATCCTTAGTGTGATCGCCATTCGTATTGGACGTTGCCCAACCATTGTAGGGCTGCAGGAAGGTGGCGTGCACGTCTTGGCATTGAATGGGTAGGGGATAGATGCCGTGCCGTGGATAATATCAAACCCGATGCGCCAAATTCGGGCACAATAGTATCCAGAGCACATGCCCTCACTGCGCGAGCGGCAGCACGGCATGGCGCAACGATAACGTGAAGGAGTGCCTATGGATCGCCAGCAAGAGCATGTTGTGCGCACAGTGCAGGAAAAGGGCGTTCGGTTCATTCGGCTATGGTTTACAGACGTGTCTGGCACGCTAAAATCCGTAGCTATTGCTCCGGCCGAGCTCGAAAACGCATTCGAAGAAGGTATCGGTTTTGACGGCTCCGCAGTGCAGGGGCTCACGCGAGTGTATGAGTCCGATATGGTGATGCATCCAGACGCTTCTACTTTTAAGGTTCTACCGTGGTATGAGGGAGAAGATAGCGCTGGGCGGATGTTTTGCGATATCACAACACCCGAGGGTGAACCTGCCCGAAGCGACCCGCGCCAAGTACTCAAGCGCGCCTTGGATCGCGCGGCCGATCTCGGCTTCACCTTCTACGTGCACCCCGAAATAGAGTTTTATCTTTTTAAGTTCTCAGACGATCCGCTTGCTGAGCCTATCCCCATCGATAACGGCTCCTATTTTGACAACGTGTCTCGCAGCCAGGCGCGCAACTTCCGCTCACATATCGTTAAAACGCTCGAAGATTTAGGGATTTCCACAGAGTTCTCACACCATGAGATAGGGCCAGGGCAAAACGAGATTGACCTTCGTGTATCGGACGCTCTCACGACGGCCGATGCGATTATGACCTTCCGGGTGGTCGTTGATCAAGTTGCTCTTGATGAAGGTGTACAAGCATCTTTTATGCCCAAGCCTTTAATCGAGCAGCCAGGGTCTGGGATGCACTCGCACTTTTCGCTCTTTGAAGGAGAAAAGAACGCGTTCTACAGCCCATCCTCTGAGTACAGAATGTCGAAGACGGCGCGCCGGTTTGTGGCAGGAGTGCTTCGCCACGCACGTGAAATAGCTGCGATCACCAACCAGCACGTGAATTCATATAA
>JALFZJ010000062.1 GCA_022783665.1 Arcanobacterium sp. | reverse complement strand
CGAGAGGTTGTATCGCGCGGAGATATTCGTACTCAAACCCCAACAGCCGCAATACATAATGAAGCCGCCCGCATTATCGTGCGTTAGATTGTGTTCAAATATCTGACCCGTGCCGCCGGTGTCGGCATCAAAGGCAGCTCCGTCATTATTGTCAGCAGAGCGGTGCATATCAAACACGTGGTTGTTACGGAAAACAATACGATCCGTCACCCATGCCCAAATCCCTGCGTTATGCGAATTGTCTGATTTGCCTCCATGCTCATTTGCGGCGTTTTCAAGCGTGTTGTATTCGACTATCGAATCAGGAGCTGCCCATACCACGATGCCGTCTCCACCAATATCGGTAAGGAAGTTATCGTGAATATGGATAGGATCCTGGGGATAGTACGTGCCTCCCCAATACTCCGCTTCTTCGCGCTGCCACCAATCAGTAGCAGCTACAATACCTGTACGGTTCACGTGCCGCAGTTCGTTGTACGCTATCTCGACGCCTGAGAACTTCGATTTCACGGCTGACCCTAGCACTTCGAGGCGAATACCAGCCGCATTCTTTTTGTTGTTCCCAAGCACATCATGTACGTAGAGATTCGCTATATCGAAGCCGCTCAAAGTGCCCTGATTCTGGTTCACGATGCGCAAGCCGTGACGCACAATGGTGTAATCTGTGCCGTCACCAGCTGTGTTGGTGAGTTCAAGGTTACGAATGACGTAGTGTTCGACGTCCTGCACGAGCATGGCGTCCACGCCGCCTTGTGCATCGATGCGAGCCCGATCTTCTTTGCTAGCATCGTATGCGTCGATCGTGATGGGCTGTTCCTGAGTACCCGAACCTTTCGGAGCGAACGTGCCAGCACATACGGAACCCCCTTTGAACAGCATCGCATCGCCAGGTTGAAGGGTGACGGCGTTCGCAGCTTCCAGCGATGTAAACGGCTCCTCACGCGTTCCTGTGCCCTGAGCATCGTCTTCGATGACGGCGGTGGCTTCGGCTTCTGCATCGCCTCCAGTTGCGTCCTCTGTTGCATCGCCGCAGTCTACATAGTATGCGGTGCCAGCGATGGTACTTTCGCTAGCACTGTATGGATACGGTGTAGTTCGTGCGCCGTAAATGCGGCCTTCAAGATGTACCGCTATTGGCGTGGTGCCATTATCCGCTCGGCGCTCATCCAGCGCGGATTGGGTTAAGATAGCGTCGCTTTGAGCCGAAACCTCATCAGCTGCGGCGGCTGGCATCGCGGCAATAGCTAATGCTGCCACAGTAGTCGCAGCTATAAGTGGACGGCGAAAAGCGGATAACAACGTCATAAGCACCCCTTTATGCTCATTGATGCGAGAGTTTCGTTTACTATGTGGCACTGTCGATACTCGGTATCTCTTGTGGTGTTTATGCCGCTTGCAGTCTATCCCTCGCGCTCTGTTACGCAGTGGGACTAAAAGCTATATCATGCTCGCCACCCCGTATGCCGCACGACACTAGGCATCGAACACAGCAAGAAAGCGCGCAATTTCCTGTGATGGAGCAGAAAAGAATTCGCTCGGATCCCCATCGAAGCGCACCGAGCCTTTATCGAGAAATACGATCCTGTCGGCCACGTTTCGCGCGAAATGCATATCATGGGTGACGACGATCAGGGTGGCGCCTTCGCGCGCAAGGCTCGTCAGCACGCGTCGTACCTCGGCACCTAATTCAGGATCAAGTGCAGAGGTTGGCTCGTCGCACAGCAAGTAGTCTGGATTCATTGCGAGTGCCCGCGCGATAGCTACCCGTTGGCGCTGGCCACCTGAGAGCTGATAAGGGAAGGCATCTACTCGATCTGCGAGCCCCACTTTTTCCAAAAGAGCTCGCCCACGAGCTTCCGCATCTGTTTTCCTTACACCTTGGGAAAGCGTAGGCCCCAGAGTCACATTGCCGAGCAGGTTCAAATGTGGAAAGAGCTGGAAATCCTGAAATACCATAGCCGAGTGCGAACGCACTGTGCTCTTGTCAATGCGGCTCGGAGAACCTGGAAAACGCAACGATACGTCGTCGAAAGCGAGCTCTCCGGCGTCTGGTATTTCTAGGAGGTTTAGGCAACGAAGCAACGTAGACTTGCCTGACCCGGACGAGCCGAGAATTACCGTCGTCTCCCCGCGGCGAAAATCGATACTGACGCCGCCGAGCGCTTGAACCTCACCGAAGGCCTTTTCGATATTTCGAACTGAAAGCATTGTCTTACCTCAACTCTTCTATTCACGTGCTCATATTCACGTGCTCAAAATTCTGCAGAACGCAGCAAACCCTAAGCGAAATCAGCTCTGCACAAATCGAGACGTCCGCTTTTCTAGCCACGACTGCACGAATGTGAGCACCGTATTGATCGCCAGATATATGAGAGCGACCTCCGTATATAAGATGAGTGGTTCGAAGGTGCGGGCTGCAATCTGCTGGCTTACCATCACGAGATCCGCGATCGTGATCGTAGACACCAAGGATGTACCTTTGACGAGATCGATGAGGTTGTTGCTCAGCGGCGGCAAAGCAATCCGCAGCGCTTGCGGTGCTACCACACGCCACAGAATCTGGCTGTGAGTCAGGTTCAAGGAACGCCCTGCCTCCCACTGCCCTTCAGGCACAGAAACCAAAGCAGCTCTAATCGCCTCAGCGTTGTAGGCACCCGCATTGAGCGATACTGCAATAATCGCTGCGGGCCACGCATCGAATACAATGCCGATCTTTGGCAGCCCGAAAAACACGATGAATAGCTGCACCAGAAGAGGTGTACCGCGAAACACCCACACATATATGGCGCTCAGCTGGCTCAACACCACAATGTGTTCGAAGCGTACGAGGGCAGCAATTACACCAATCGCCATCGCGATGACGAAGGAAATGATCGTAAGCGGGATAGTAGTGGCAACCGTTGCCGCAAGAAGCTGCGGCAACGATTCTCCCCAGATCTGAATGAGTCTATCCATCATGCCTCTCAGGTATGCCTAGTGCCGTATGTGACGCCGTCACACGGCATTCTATCGCCACCACAGTGCACCCACGGCCTACTTAGCTTCGGCGGAGATATCGATACTGGTGTACTGTTTACTCAACTCTGATACCGTGCCGGCAGAGAGCTCCTTGGAAAGGGCATCGTTGAGCGCATCAAGAAGTGCCTTCTGGCCTTTTGGCAATAAAATGCGGCTTCCGGTGCCCACCTGCACGTCTTCGTCAAGCAGACGAATCGGGGCATCCGGATGCTCTGCGAGGTATTGTTCGAAGGTGACCCAGTCGTTAAGAGTAGCATCAGCACGCCCCGACGTAACGAGATCGATTGCTTGGGCAAAGCCATCTACCGGCACAACTGTAGCACCTAGTTCTTGAGCCTTCGCCCCGAAATTCGACGTGACAGACTGCGCCGCATTCTTCCCGCTGAAATCACTTACGGTTTGAATATCCGAATCTTCAGGTACGGCGATCTTGCCTATAGAATTCGCGTACGGGATCGTGAAGTCGTACTTTTGCTTGCGCTCATCGGTGGCTTCTACGTTGTTGATCACCACATCATATTTGTTGACGTCCACGCCGGCGATAAGCGAATCCCACTTCGTTTCTACAAACTGCGTCTCTACGCCAAGATCTTCGGCGATCTTCTTGATCAGATCCACCTCGAAGCCTTTCAGCTCGCCGCTTTCATCATGGAACGAATAGGGTGGATATGTGCCTTCAAGGCCTACGATCAGCGCGCCACGATCTTTGATGGTTTCGAGTAGGTCTGATGACGCCGCTGCGTTTTCGCTCTCGGTGGAAGTAGCGTTTTGTGCTGAATCGGTTTGCGAGCAGGCACCGAGCCCTATAGAAAAGGCAGCTATAGAAAGTGCAGCCGTGAGTTTCTTGAATTTCATCGTTTTCCTTTCGTAATAAGATACTCATGCATAGCGTCGCATGCACGGGCTTTCGTCTAACGTAAAGTGGGAATTGTGCTGGCTATCGTCAGTAGGCCTCGTAAGTAGGCAATTTGTGTTGGAAAGATGCTGTGCCGACGAACTTGTGACGCACGATAGGTTGGATGCGAGCGGCGCGCTCAAGTGATAGCAAGCGGCTGTTGCGCTTTCTGCCGTTTCCTGAGGTGCGGCGCGAAACACTGTTAGCCGTATATGATCCGGAACTACTCGTATTTACGCCGGTGAAAGCTGATTGCAACGTAGCGCGCCCCGCCAAGAACTAAAGGCTAAGGAGGTTACGCAAGCGCCACATCGCGATCGTCGCTCATTTCTCGTGCGAGAGGGAGACGTAGCGAAGCAGTCTTCCCTCACATACGTGGCACGTAGCGCTCAGCGTTGGCAACAACACATACACTGCCCGAGGTGCGCACACATGCAGGTGGCTACAACGCGAGTTGGCGCCACTGGCATATACGTCGTCATCTTGAAATCGCGCATAATCCCTCGGGTTTTCTGGTGTATCGATTTGGTCTTCAATGAAGCGTACGGCAATCATATTCCTGCACGCAACGAGTTTAGTCTTGCAGAGAACATAGGGTAGTGAAAACGTCTAGCCCTGATTGAGACGAGGCACACAACGTCTCTAGAGCATAATGTTAGTAATTACTCGGCCGAGGCGCGATCACGGTACATTTAGAAGTATGGAACTCCAGGTGATCGAACATCCTCTCGTTGCCCACAAACTCACCGTATTGCGCGATAAGAATACGCCGCACACAGTGTTTCGCCAGCTCGTTGATGAGCTGATTATGCTTCTCGCATACGAATCTACGCGCGACGTCAAAGTAGAGAAAAAAGCGATAGAAACGCCTATCGCCCCTACAACGGGTGTGAGCCTCGCTAAACCTACCCCGCTTGTGGTGCCGATTCTCCGTGCGGGGCTGGGGATGCTGGAAGGAATGACCCGCCTGATGCCTTCAGCAGAGGTAGGCTTCCTAGGCATGAAACGCGATGAGACGACGCTCGAGGCCGTTACATACGCGAACCGTCTGCCCGATGATCTCACCAATCGCCAATGTTTCGTACTTGATCCCATGCTTGCCACGGGGCACACGCTCAATGCGTCGATCGATTATCTTCTTGAGCGCAACGCAAAGGACGTGACGGCAATTTGTATTCTTGCGGCGCCTGAAGGCCTCAAAACAGTTGAGGAGCATCTCGATGGCCGAGGCGATGTGAAAGTAATTGTTGCAGCAGTGGATGATCATCTGAACGAACACGGATACATCGTGCCAGGATTGGGCGATGCAGGAGACCGCCTCTACGGCGTCATCGACTAATACGTACAGCTCGCTACTACCCGAAAGGATACCTAGCACATGGGAAAGAAGAGCCGCCGCAATAAGGACGCAAAGCCGAAGCGCATCCGCATTCAGTTCGTCGAGCGGCCATTTGAAGGTTTGAGCTTTGAACGCGAACTGGTGGCTATGCGCGAGATCATTCCGGCAGCCACACTTACGCTGAAAACCAATGCAGAGCACGGCAGCGCCGAGGTAACTCTCGTGACGATGCTGCCGCAGATGGTTGGTGCTTTGCGGCGCAGCGACGGCGTGCTCCTCGTAGCGATGCAGACGGTGATGCATTCGGGCGATGCCTCACTCGATCTTGCTGACCGAATTCTGGCAGGTATCGAGCTTGAGCCAGGGGAAACCTACGCGCAAGTGGATCAGCCTGAACCAGGCCCACGCTTGCAAGATATTCTCGATGCTGATGTTGAACCAGTGTTCACTCTTGAGGAAGATTTCGGGTTCTGGGTGTCGGAAGAAGACGCAGGGAAAGACGACGTTGCCCACGCTATCCGTGACTCGCATGACCAGCTTATCCCTACGCGAGCCGTGCCAGGCATTGACGGCGCATTCTGGGCTCGCATGCAGCGTGAGTTTGTTCGTTGGGTGCGCCCCGAATCCGAAGATACGGTATTGAATGCGCTTGCTCGCCTCCAGACTCGCCGCGAGCTCGGCTTTGACGGCGGACGTTTCGTAGGGGCTTTCCGCGCTTTGGGCTTGTTGATTCCGGTGTTTGAATTGGATCGTGGCACCGAAGCTGACGAGCTTACGGAACCAATGCGGGAACTCGAAAAGTTGCTAGATGCACAGATCGCCAATGAAGCACCACTGACGCCTGATGAGAAGCGCGCAAAGTCTGGCATTATTTCGCGCCAGGTTACGTTGCGATAGCCAGTTTTTTGTGGCTGGTAGTGAGGCGCCGGCAAGCTTGCTGTGCAATACCACGCGGCTAGGTAAAACCTTGTGTGTGTAGAGGTTCCCTAGGCGCCACTGCTCAGTTTTGATGCTAGCGTTTCGGCGCGGCGGTACCAATATGCACTAGCGCAGATAGGCAGATACGGATACTCAGAGTATGGATAGTGAAAAGCAAACACAGGCGTCACGATCGGCAGACGGTTCGGCACAAGCGAAGGTGGCCGTCGTCATCCCCGCGATGAACGAGGAAGAGCGAATCGGCGCTACGGTGCAAGCAGCAGCACATATACCGCATGTCGATCTTGTTGTAGTGGTAGACGACGGTTCCTCCGACGATACTTTTCATGTGGCTCAGACGGCTGGCGCCATTGTGGTGCGCCACTCGGCGAATCGTGGCAAGGCTGCCGCGATGGAAACTGGTGGCGAAGTAGTGAAAATGCGCGATATTCGCGAAGGGCGTTTCACTGCCTCGCCTCGTGCGTTGCTTTTCCTTGATGCTGATCTTGGGGAGTCTGCTATCGAGTGCAGTCCGCTCGTTGATCCGGTGTTCGATGGGGCGGTGGATTGCACGATCGCCTATTTGCCGCCGCAGAAGGGTGCCGGTGGCCACGGTTTCGTCACCGGGTTGGGCAAGAAGGCCATTGTTGAAGCTACAGGCTGGGAACCACAACAACCACTTTCAGGGCAGCGTTGTATTACGCGTGAAGCTTTCGAGAGGGTTCTGCCCTTGGCAAGCGGCTGGGGTGTAGAAGTCGGCATGACGATTGATCTGCTTGTAGCCGGATTCACCGTGCAGGAGGTGCCGTGCAGTTTGCGCCACCGCGCGAGTGCGAATGACTTTGCAGGTCAACTCCATCGGGCGAAGCAGTACGCGGGCGTGTGGAAAGCGGTGATGGCACGCAAACTACGCAAGGTTCATGTACCTATGGAGAAACGCTCCGGTGCTGGCACTGCCCCCGGCCTACCCTTCAACGCGCTCGCCCGCTAAGAGCAGCAGTGGCACCCCTGATGATTCTCGTCCGGAGCAAACTGCCATCTGTTACAGGCTAGGTTGCCGCCTTGCTCGAATGACTCGCGGCATGGATCTCGCTTCGCCCTTCAGATAAAACACCCCGTCCAGCCAGTCGATGAACAACCGCACATCACCGCTACTGTGCACACTTTTCCAATACCGAGCGCGCGTTGGTGTATTGTTGCACAGTCGCCTTTAAGTCTGTGGGATCATCAGTATCCACGATGTGTGGCAAGGCCTCTGTAGCGTTCTCCTGAGCCTGAAGCAAGAGGCCAGATGGAGGTTCATCCGCCCACATTTGCGCGCACCACAAAGGATCATTGATTGAGCGAGCCAACCATTGTGCACTGAGAGCCCAATACACACTGATCAGTACTTCGCCGCGCCGAGCCTGGATTCCTGTAAGAAGATTTATGCCACTGCCAATCAGCACTGCGAAAAAGCCAAACAGTGGAGTTTGCGAAATCCTTGAGGCATACGCCCGATGGCAGTATGAATCGCATCAGCCCATGACTATCTTATTCGTGGAGTACAAGCCACGTGGGCACCATGAACATGGTGCCCACGAATGGGATGAGAATACCTGAATCATTAATGAGGGTAGAGACGACGATAAGCACGAGTGCAGCCGCGACGCTATGCCAATACAATGCGTGGAAATACCGCCGAGCGTATCCGATACGCGATACGCCAGAAGGTGAAGTATCGCCTTCACGTGGGACGATTCCAACCTCCGCCAGCTCCGCTGCCTCGCGAGATTCCCACCAACGCACCGCGCGGTAGGCAACCGCATACAACAACACAACACCCGCAAGAGTACCCAGCCATGCGAGGGGCGTGGCGGTACCCGCGAAAAACGCAACTTTGCGCGCGATCACGTGGAAGAAACCGCCGTCTATTATTTCTTGCACGAAATTGCCGATATGAGTGCGATACTCTGGAGGGCGCATCCAATCCAATATCGCCAAAGCGGCCATCACCATCACTCCTACACCGAAGGTGATCACAATGGTCCGCGGATGTAGTTTTTTACCGTAGACGGCGAATCCCACAATAACGAACGCTACGATGATTCCCAGTGTGCCACCGAAATCCGCACCGATTGCGGTACTCACACTCGCATACAACGTAATTGCACCCACCAAAATCGTGGCCGTGAGAGCTCGGCCCCCTGAGAGGCGTTGCTCGATAATTCGCCACGCCAGCCATACAGCAACGTACAGCGCACTGAGCGCGATCACGATATGCGCATAGTTTCCAAAACCGTAGAATCGTGCGCCTGCTTGAGGCTGCTGCCCGCCAAGCACAGATGTTGAATGCAAAGGCGAACCCCATGCGGCGTCTACGATAAAAACACTGAGAGTAAAGGAAGCGAGGATACCACCGGCCGTGAGCCCTGCCCCGCCCACTTCGTTGAGCTGGCTGCTAGCAGTGCGTTTGTGTGAATACCACCTGGATGCGGCCGAGCCAATTACGGCGCTTGCGATAGCCGCGCCCGCATATATCATCGCGAACATCATCACCCGAGGAAAAGGCATACGCCACCACGGGATGAGGTTCACCAACAGAGCACTCACGGGGATCGCTCCCACCCATAGGCTCCCGTAGAGCACAGCTCGGCTCGCCCATCGCCGGCGATACGCGAATAGCAAGGCCGGTATTGCGATAAGGCCGATAACTCCAAGAAACGTCATGTACCAGCCCACGGAACTGTGCGTTGCTATGGCACGGTTTACCGAATCTACTAACGTGGCAATGTGCCTATTGATAGTTGGGTTTGCCGGTTGGGCATGTGCGGCGTCAGAACCGGGTCGATCCTCCTTGATCTTGTGGTGGTAGTCAATACGCAGCGGCGTACCCATAAACGCTTCTCGAATCAACGGATCATCACTGCGATCAATCCCAAGCGCGGCGAAAACCGTGGGAGGAATATCTGTGCTTTGCACCAGATCGATACGGCGAGTAGACGGCGCTACAAGCACTCCGAGCGTATTATGCGAGGCGCCGATCACCGCTGGGCTTGTGCCAGATCGCAGTGCAAAATACTGCATCCGATCAGTGATTGGATCAGCCTCGCTCAGCGAAGCAGCAATCACGATGGCATCATCAGGAATCGCGCTGAGTGCTTCTCCAAAAGCCGCATCGAGGCTCCGCACTTGATCGGCATTATAGGACGTATCAAAACGTGGAGCACTATAGGATGATGCCACCCGTCCTAGGGTCTGCACAGGTTGGCCGAGGGGATAGTCAGCCGAGCGTACGCTGCCCAAATCCACGATCATTACACCGCCGCTATTTCCTAAGTGAGCCAGCCCGCCGCGCACGGCTTCGCCTGGCGCGGCGGCAATACCAGCGTCGTAAACAAGTGGCTTTACCAGCGCCGCCACACTGCCGGTAGCATCTGCGAGGGCGAGGCTTGCACCAGCGCCTACAGCTGCTGTGCTTACGCCCGCATTATTAAGTACTTTCGCAAAACTGCCGAACTGTGGAGCAGAGGGATTATCCGCATTTGCCTCAAGGTAGCGAGCATAATCGGCGATTGTGGCGCCACCGCGTGCTGCAGCAACGCCCGATCCATTCGCGCCAGCTCCACCAACTTGTGTACCCGCGGCATGAGAGGCGCTCACCTCTTCCAGAACAGCTTGTGGCGTGCAGCCTGATTCCATTGCATCTCGGGCCCGTTTGCCCGCATTGAGGGTCAGCCATGCAGCGTTCGGGCACCCATAGGGCGATGCTGTTTTCACCACATTGTTCGCAATTGCTGAATCGCCGGCAAATGCGTATAGATTCGGTGAATCACTGGCATTAACACTGCTCCACGGCACACCGGTAAATCCGAGCACAACAACTGTGCGCGCACGCGGCTCCATTCCCGAGTAGCTTGCCATCGGATTGGGCGTGATCCTGGGCAATGCGATCACCACAGCTAAAGCACACAGTAATACCACCAGCACACCGTAGGTATGCTGCCGTTTCACTTCGCCGTGGCCATCATTCATACATACAAGCCTAAAGCCTACGGCTCCCACGAGCCATATCTCGGCCGAATCATAAAGCAGCTCGCCGCTGCATAATCACGCTGACTCTCCTCACCGCCATGCCTATATGCTCGTAATACGTGGGGCGAGCCAGACACCGCACCCACATTGTCACAAAAGATCACGGTCTGTTCACTCTGCCAGCAAGCCCTCATCGAATGAGTGCGCATCCCGCCGGCCGGCACTCCCATAATGTCAACATTCACCATGTATACAATGTATCTATGCGTTTTTCTTTCCTCGGCCCGCGTGGAACTTTCTGCCAGCAAGCCCTCAACCAGATTGCTACAGAGCAGGAAACAGAGCATATTCCTGCCATCGATACACCTCGCGCAATCAACATGGTGCGCGACGGTACAGCAGACTACGCAGTGGTGCCGATCGAAAACTCGGTAGAAGGAGGCATCAACGCCACCCTCGATTCACTTGCCAAAGATTCAGACCTCACGATCCAAGCAGAAGTGCTCGTCAATATCACGTTCGTGCTGGCAGTAAAGCCAGGTACGCGTATGGAAGATATTCATCGCATATCCACCCATCGCGCTGCATGGACGCAGTGCCGCGACTGGATCTACGCGAACCTTCCCGGCGTCTCACATCTTCCTGCATCATCCACCGCTGCAGGAGCGCAGGGGCTTGCCGAAAGCGATGATCCCGGCTATGAGGCGACGCTCGTCTCCCCTCTTGCTGCCGAACAGTACGGGCTGCACGTGCTGCACACAGACGTCGCAGACAACCCAGACGCCGTCACTCGTTTTGTGATGATCGGCCCGGCAGGCCGAGTACCTGAACGTACCGGCGCGGATAAGACCACACTGATGGTGCAACTTCCCGCAGATGAAGCGGGCGCTCTACTCACAATGCTGCAACAGTTTGCGATTCGCGGCATCAACCTTTCACGCATCGAATCGCGCCCGGTTGGTGATTCACTTGGCCGCTATGCCTTTTCGATAGACGCCGAAGGCCATCTTTTCGATGAACGCATCCAGGCCGCTTTGATCGGCTTGCACCGCGTAAGCCCGAAGGTTACTTTTCTCGGCTCATATCCGTCATTCCACGGCACGAAGGTCAAACTCCGTGCAGGTACGAGTGATGAGGATTTCAAGTCTGGGCGCGTGTGGGTGGAGAACTTGCTGCGCGCATCCCACCAATAGAATTTGTGGTTACGCACAGCAGCCACAGTCTCCAGCGTGTGCTGACGCCCTAGCCAAACAGAAAGTCGATGCTAACGCGAACTAAATCGACCACACGAGCCCCACAATGGCTTTCGAAATACACACACAACGAGAAAAGCTCATCATACCCGCACGCGCACACGCAACGCGCCATGCTGCACTTCGGTACGCACAGATCGGGCGTATCCGAGCACATCACCATCAACTTCAACCTGCTGAGGCATATCAAATTCGACTCGGCATTCTTGCACGCGGTGTGTGCGCACCTCACCCGATAGCGACTCTATCGTGGGCAAACTCGCCTTGAAACCCGCCGTCTCAAGGCCTACACGCCGTGCAAGATCAGCCCAGCCGATGAGCCCTCCACGCACATCAAGTGCAGCAAGCTCAAGCCACCCATCCGATGGATCTGCGCGTCTATCGAGGGAGAATCCGCCCGGGAGCTCAGCACAGTTCAAAAACATCACCGAGCGCAGCTGCGCCACGATAGCCTCATCAGATTTGCCTAACGTGATTCGTGCACTGATTTTTGACGTAAACATGTGCGGTATAGCGGCACCTACGTATGCGATCCACCCAAACTTCGATTTCAACGAAGAATCCGCCGAGTTCATAATGTCCGCATCGAACCCCACCCCGCCGATCACCGTATAGGCGTATCTGCCACGAGCAACTGGCTGGAGCGAATCAGGATCTGCCTCACGATACTTGCGGCTCTTTCGCGCGTTTTTCTCAAGCGCGTGGCGTTCGCGATCAGTAAGATCATCGGCAACTAGAGACTCATCGATAATGAGCCAGCCGACGTCGAGGCGTTTCTCACGGCCGGTGAGAGCCGTAATCACTGCGTCGCGCATAGAGTCGAGAGGGAGTTGAAGGTTTCGAGCCAGAAGGTTGCCGGTGCCCGCCGGCAGAATACCCAAGGGCACATCACTTCCGGCAAGCTCTTGAGCAACAGTGCGAATGGTTCCATCCCCACCTACCGCTATCACTACGGATGCCCCCGCTTCAATAGCTTGCCGTGCCTGGCCGCCGCCTGGATCCTCTACGGTTGTGGCCAGCCAGACGGGCTCAGGCAGGGAGGCTTCGATCGCTGTGGACTGAACGACGTCTTTTAGGTAATCCCAGTCGATATTCTTGCTCGGGTTGTACACAACGTAGGCGGCATTTTGCGCGGTGGAGCTCATCGGCACTGCGGCATGAGAGCCGTGCTGTTTGGCAAGTTCCTTCACGCTACGAATAGTGGCGCGCAACAGTTTCCTTTGCGTCAGTAGCATCACGAGCACCACCACTGAAAGCACCAGGGCGAGCACCGCAAGAAAAAGAGTCCACGTCATGCACTAAGCCTATACCAGCCGATTGGAAAAACCTGCGCATGTCTGGCTGAACCTATAGACGAGTTAGGAGGTTTTTCGAACCATTCGACATGCAACTGCTATCAATCCATGAACAAGCGTTTGTAGGCTAGCTCAGATGACGATACCAATGTCAATCAGATACGGCATGATGCACCTCGCTTACGACACCACAACTCCAGGTTCACCGACCAGTCATCGCCATTTGGACTCAAACGGTAATACGAATCGAACACTTGACGCGTCACAATAGATCAGGATCCTCGCAAATACCTTGCAGGCTCGGATTGCGTATATCCTTGAACCATGATCGACATTCGAGTAATCCGTGAGAATCCAGAGCTTGTACGCGCCTCACAGCGTGCGCGCGGCGAAAGCGAAAGCCTTGTAGACGACGTCATGGCAGCAGACGCCACGCGCCGCAACAAACTACAGGCCTTCGAGGAGCTACGCGCGGAGCAGAAGGCGCTATCACGCACGATTGGTAAAGCCAGCCCTGAAGAGCGTGTCACGATTCTCGCTCAGGCGAAGGAGATGGCCGAGCAGGTGAAAGCTCTAGAGGCCGAATCGAATGCCGCGAATGAAGATTTCACTGCCGCTATGATGCGCCTACCTAATCTTATTGAAGACGGCGTACCCACGGGTGGCGAAGAGGATTACGTTGTGCTTCGCGAGGTTGGCACCCCGCGCGATTTCTCCGCTGAAGGCTTCGAACCCAAAGATCATCTTGACGTGGCCGAAGGTATTGACGCTCTCGATATGGCGCGCGGTGCTAAAGTATCGGGCTCTCGTTTCTACTACTTGAAGGGTATCGGTGCACGTCTCGAATTAGCATTGCTGACGGCGGCGGCAGACCAAGCCGAGCAGTATGGTTTTACTCTTCTCACCACTCCCACGCTCGTCAATCCGAACATCATGGGCGGTACGGGCTTCCTTGGCGCCCATTCGGACGAAATCTACTACCTCCCCGCAGACGATCTGTACCTCACCGGAACTTCCGAAGTTGCTCTAGCTGGCTACCACAAAGACGAAATCATTGATCTTTCGGCCGGTCCGCTTCGATATGCGGGCTGGAGCACATGCTATCGCCGCGAAGCAGGCGCAGCAGGGCGTGATACACGCGGCATTATCCGCGTACATCAGTTCAACAAAGTTGAAATGTTCTCCTACTGTGCCCCCGAAGATGCCCGTGAAGAGCATCAGCGTTTCCTCGCATGGGAAGAGGAAATGATCAACAAGGTGGAGCTTCCATACCGCGTAATCAACACCGCTGCAGGCGATCTTGGCTCCAGTGCCGCACAGAAGTTTGACTGCGAGGCATGGCTTCCCACACAAAACCGATACATGGAAGTCACTTCTACCTCGAACTGCACAACATTCCAGGCGCGGCGTCTTAATGAACGCTATCGCGGCGAGCACGGCACAGCCGCGTGTGCCACATTGAACGGTACACTTGCCACCACGCGTTGGCTGGTGGCCATGTTTGAAAATCATCAGCAGGCAGACGGCTCGCTCTACATTCCGAAGGCATTACGTCCATATCTTGGCGGGCGTGAGGTGATCGAACCCATGGCGAAAGCGAAGTGAGATTCACGGCCTGCCTACTACCAGCTAGGCCGCAACAAACCGAGTAGCCACATCACAGCAAGCCAGAACGTGTAAAACCATAGGGCACCAAGTGATGCACAGCGAACAGAATGCCTCATCAGCATTACCACTAGCCGCTGCAACACACGAACCCGATAGCGAATGTGAGAGGAGGAGGCATGAATCCGGCGTCTCATAGTGATCGCCCAAACCCCTCATGGGGGCAGGCCGATTCCGCCAGCACCTCCTCTCGCCTTCAGGTGGCATTCGACGATGCCACCATCCCTTCAGCTGGGCCAGACCTCCTGATCGCCCTCGATGTAGATGGCACGCTTATCGCGAATTTCAACGAACTCTCGCCTCGTGTTGCTCGAGCTATCCATAACCATCTTGAAGCAGGCACACACATTGTATTGAGCACCGGCCGGCCAGTAATCGAGGCTCAGCTTGCGCTTCAACAGCTCGGGATCGACGCGGGTTTTGCCGTCGTCACCAATGGCGCACTCGTGCTCACCATTAATCACAGTTTCGACGAACGCCATAACACGCAGGTGCCTAGCGTGAATCGTGCGCCTGAGCCCGATCTTTTCACGTTCTCCCAACACACGTTTAATCCTCACACTACGATTACGATGCTTGAGGAGAGGTTTGAACGCGTTGAATTTGCTGCCGAGTCTTTGCACAATAAGCTGCGCATCACCCCTGGGTTTCCTGATGGCGCTCTGCTCGCCCAGGCCGAAGTAGTGAGCAAGCACGAGATGATGAATGACGACGATCTTCTTCGCCTCGTTGCCTGCGCACCAGACGTTTCCCCAGGGCACTTCTTCCCGATGGTGGAGCAGATGAACCTCACCGACGCTGAAGCTACGCCGGGCTTTAACGGCTGGATCGATTTCGCACCGGCAGCAGTATCAAAAGCTACTGGCCTCGCAGAAGTCTGCGAGGCACTCGGCATCCCTACAGCTCATACTGTAGCTATCGGTGATTCACGCAATGATGTGGAGATGCTGCGCTGGGCGGGTGTGGGAATCGCGATGAAAACTGGCCGTAAGCACGTGGAATCGGTAGCGAGCGTCGTCACCGATCCTATCGAACGCGATGGCGCTGCACTCGCCCTTGAATTGTTGCTGTGAGCAGGTGGCAACGATGAGTCGGTTGGGCGATCTGCTATGAGTACTAGAACATCGCAGCCACATACTGGGGCGGCTGCGAGTATTCACATGCGGAACCACTCGCGAGCGCTGATTGCTGTGCTAGCCATACTCGCGGCGATGGCATCAGTATTCGTGGCGACCCCACGATCCGCTTATGCTGCTTCACCACTTGGCACGCAGAGTGTAAATACACAACACAAGGGCGAGCATACTTCGCCACCCGTGCTTGTGCTATTGACGAACGCGATCCAGTGGAATCAGATCAATGCCACGGATACACCTTCACTCGCGCAATGGGCCGCAAGTGGCACAATGTTTAACCTCGTTCCCCCGATCGTAAGCGGCTGGGGCTGCCCTATTGATGTAGCACTTGCCATGGGTGCTGGGCAGCAGGTGGCCAACGAATCAGTGAGCGCGTTTCCCACATGTTCGATCCGCCCAATACGCGGCGGATGGAAGCTTCCTGGCTGGGGAGCGATCGCACGCTCGGACGACGTTCACACCACCCTTGCACAGACCGGTCATTTCCTGGGCGCATTCGGTGATGTGATAGCCGGCGAAGGGGTATCCACTCGCGTTATTGGCTCTGAGGCCGCGGCTCTCCTGGTTGATTCTGAAGGTACAGTGCCTGAAAACTATACTTCTGCGCCCGCACCGAATGCAGATCTGGCATCCGAGATTGCCACTTCGGTGCACGATCATGAACTTACGGTTGCAAGTGTTTCGGCAGCCAACTTCGAACTCGATCCGGAACGTAACGCAGCGGCGTCCTCCCCGTTATCGCTACTCCTGCCGAGCGACGTCACCTCAGAATACGAGCGCGATCAACAGATCGTGCTCCCCGAGAGTTACCGGGTGTTTCAGGCGCAGCGTGCTGTGAGACGGCTCGATACCGTACTCGAATCTGTGCCACAAGGCACCAAAGTGTACGTTTTGTCTTTGCAGTCGCTTTCGTCAAGCGATGTGATGCAACCCGGTTTCGTTTCTTTCGGAGGGAAGACGCCGGCCTCTGCTGGTGGGTTTACTGCCCCCAATCAAATCCACGGCGCTAGCTCATCAAGAGATGCGAGCGCAGGGGGCGATGCCAGCCAAGGGGGAAGCGGTGCGCTCGCGGATATGCTTGGTAGTGGCGGTTTAGCGTGGTCCACCCAGGTGCGCCAGCCAGGCACAGTCAGCTATCAATCAGTGGTGCCGAGCGTACTGGCAGATCTGGGAATTAGCCTGAGCACAATCGGCAGTGCGGCCGCGCAATCATTTGCCAATGTGCCGATGCACATAGCCGAAGGCACGATCACCAGCGCAGATACGAATGCAGAGTATTCGCAATGCCATCCAACAGGCATCTGCTTCACCGAGCGCGTCGATCACCTAGAGTCTAATGCGCAGAAAGCTGCCGCCGTGCGTGCACTACGTGGCAAATACATCCGCAACCTCACCTGGATCGTTATAGCTTTTACGCTATCGGCTACACTTATGCTTTACGGGGCTGTGCGCCCTTCACGCCGGACCCGCCTGCCTAAACGGCTTGAGCGAATCGCTGAGGGGAACGTGTGGCGTACTGCCGGAAGATGGCTTAGGTATCCCAGCAAAGCCCTTAGTATCACGACCGTGCGCTGCACTGTTGCCTATATGGGCTTGTGGGTGAGCGCAATCCCTCTCGGCACCTTTGTGAGCACATGGCTCTACCACTGGTGGGAGAAGCCCAACCCAGGCAGTGCACTATACACTAGCATTGCCGCCATTAGCGCCGTGATGGCCGTCATCGCCTTGGTGAGCGCGCGCATCCATGTGTTCGCACCATTGTGCCTTCTTGGCAGTGCCACAGCCATAGCAATTCTTGGAGACGTCGTTGGCGGATCGCGAGTGCTTGCTGATTCCCCTATCGGTTTCAATACCCTTCTCGGGGCACGTTTCTATGGACTCGGCAACGAAGCCTTCGCCCTTGAAGCGACCGGACTCATCCTGGGGCTAGGCGGGCTTGGCGCTCTACTGATCAGGTTGCGCATGAAACGCGTGCTCGTAAGCCTTCTCATTATGCTGATTGGCGCTATTGCTATAGCAATCGGTGTGTGGCCAACTCTTGGCGCAGACTTCGGCGGTGCAATCGCTCTCCTACCTGCGGTGGTGCTCCTTGCAGCCTTGATGAGCGGTATAAGGATGAGCATGCGGCGTCTGGCAGTGGTAGTAGCTGGAGGGGTTGTGCTTGCGCTTGCTGCAGCAATACTCGATTGGCTTCGCGGGCCTCAGGCGCGCACGCATTTAGGTGGCTTCGTACAATCTGTGATAGACGGCGAAGCATTAGAGGTGATTGTGCGCAAGCTGAGCGTGAACCTCCGTCTCCTCGTTACATCAAGCCACCGCTGGATCGTACTTGCGGGAATCATATTCCTCGCCGTTGTTGTGTGGGCATGGTTGTGTGCACGTTGCGTAGGAGTGCTCACCGCATTGGCTGGTGAGTCGCTCGCCAAGCGACAGCGCGGGGTAGCGAATACACAGCTTGATCACGCTGCCATAGTAGAACAGTTCGGGAACGGGGCCGACCAACAGTCTCTTGCAGCGCGCTCTCGGCGATCTTGTGCGGCGCCTACATCGAAACGGCTTCGGAAGATAGCCTATTCACCCATTGGCGCCACACTGCTTTCAGTGGTGGTGTGCCTCGGTATTGCCTTCGCCGTGAATGATTCTGGAATCGCTTTGCCCGGGATGGGCTTTATTCTGCTTATTCCTGGCCTGGCGGCCACAGTCCTCCTCGATCTCGGTGAATCGCATACGCTCTGGTGCCGCATCAAAGCAAACACCACAGTGAGCACACATGCACTGGAATAATCCCGAATGCCTCGAACGCCTTACACGTCTCGATTTGCGGGATTAAGGCAGCTTTCTCTCTACAGCGAAGGCTAGATCAGTGCTCTTCCTCTACGATGAGAACCGCTTTGCCGAACACCTCGCCTGCCTCCAACGCCTCATGAGCGCGCTCTGCCTCAAATAATGGCATCTTGAGACGTATCACAGGGTGCACATCTCCACGTTCCACCATCGGCAACACATGCGTGCGCACCCTTTCCATAAGTGCGCGGCGCTCCTCAAGCGGCCGTGATCGTAGCGTCGTGCCCATAATCGTGGCACGCCGCCCCATCAGCCGCATCACTGAAAAGGATCCTACCGAGCCAGCCTGCGTACCAATGATGGCGATGCGGCCACGAGTCGCCAACGCTCTCAGCGTAGAATCCAATGCCGAGCCTGCCAGCACATCCAGCACAACATCCGCTCCATGCCCTCGTGTTTCGCGCATCACCCATTCACCGAGAGCTCTTTCATCAGTTAAGTCTCGATAGTTGCACACCGCATCCGCGCCGAGTTCGCGCACCTGTGCAGCACGCTCTTGGGATCCCGCCGTAGCGAGCACCGTAGCCCCAACCGCTTTAGCGATCTGTACGCCAACGGAACCTACACCACCCGAGGCTCCGAATATCAGCGCCACCTCGCCGGCACTGAGGCGAGCTTCCAACACAAGGTTCGTGTACGCCGTCACTAATGCTTCGGGCAAGCCGCCCGCATCAATGAGATCCACACCGCGCGGCACCGGCATCACTAGGCCGGCATCCACGTTCACATACTGTGCATAGCCTCCGCCAGAAAGGAGAGCCATCACGTGATCGCCCACATGCCATTCGCTTTGATCCGGGCCGGTTGCTACAACCACACCCGACACTTCAAGGCCAAGAGTCTCAGGAGCGCCCGGCGGAGGAGGATACTTGCCCTGTTTTTGTAGCAGATCTGCGCGATTCACACCGGCGCTGGCAACTCTTATCTGCACCTCACCACCTGAAGGCGCACAAAGATCGGGCACGGAATGAAGCCTCAATCCGCTACCGCTGATTTCAATTTCTTCCATGCCCGATCCCTTCTATTCGATTGTGCTGAGGTTGGCACGCACGTAAAGGCACCAACCCTCCTCATCACGGATAGAGGCCACGCATGTGGTGCGCATCAAGAACGCGCTCCACCGCCATCGCCACCGCTGCCTTACGCAAACTCACTTTGTGGCTATCTGCGAATGCCACAACGTCGTCCCACACTTGCATCATGGAACGCTCCTGAGCCTTTTGCACGCGCTCAAGATCCCAGAAGAAGTTATCGCGAGACTGTACCCATTCATAATAGGAAACGAGCACGCCACCAGAGTTGGCGAGAATATCTGGCACGACGTCGATGCCCTTAGCATCAAGAATTGCATCGGCATCCTTCGTGGTAGGCCCGTTCGCGCCTTCCACCACAACCTTAGCCCGCACGCGATCTGCGTTCTCGCCGGTAATAACGCCTTCAACAGCCGCCGGCACAACAGCGTCCACGTCAAGAAGAAGCAGCTCGGCAGGATCGAGCGGATCAGCGCCGCCGAAACCTACAACCTTTCCGTGTTCGTCCACATATTCAGCCAACGCATGCGTATCAATACCCTCAGCGTTGTAGATAGCGCCGTATACATCTGAAATTGCCACTACCTTCATGCCTTCGTCGTGGCAGAAGTGCGCGGCGTCACGGCCTACCTTACCGAAACCTTGGATTGCCACAGTCGCCTGCGTCATATCTTCTACGCCTACGCGCTTAAGCGCGGCGCGCGTCGTCAAAAATACACCGAGAGAAGTTGATTCTGCACGCCCAAGGGAACCGCCGAGTGAAATCGGCTTGCCCGTCACGATGCCTGGAGCTGTATAACCAACCGCCTGGGAGTAGGTATCCATAAACCATGCCATCGTCTGGCCATCTGTGCCCATGTCTGGAGCAGGAACGTCTACTTCAGGGCCGATCACTGGAAGGATTTCTGCGATATATCGGCGTGAAATGCGTTCGATTTCAGCCTTCGAATACTGGCTCGGATCGAATGCCACACCACCTTTCGCACCACCATAGGGAAGGTTCAACAGGGCGCACTTCCACGTCATCAACATGGCGAGCGTACGAACCTCATCCAGATCCACGTTTTCTGCGTAGCGCACGCCACCTTTACCTGGGCCGCGGCTCCAGTTGTGTTGTACGCGGTACCCACGCAGAACCTCTACCGAACCGTCGTCCCGGCGCACTGGCACCGCAACAGATACCTCGCGACGCGGCGTAGCGAGTAACTCGAAATCATTATCCGAGAAACCCAGGATCTCCTGCGCGTCCCGAAGCTGCTTCTTCGCATTATCGAAGGGAGACAGCTTAGCCTCTTCAGCCATTTATATAGCCTCCTGCTATGTATGTGAGCTTATCAATAAGCGCCACAATCACGAGATGCCGGCAGTGCACCCGGGCACTGTAGATTCGCCATCGAATCTGTGAATCAGCCGCGCCGCCGAGTTCATACCGCCATCACGCATGTGACTAGTACAACTTTAGGTGCTCCGCGCGTCATCTATAAGTGCCATGCCGGTGTTTTTCGCTAGATGAACGATTCGATCTCGTTTCGCCATGAGTACACATAAAAGGCGGGCGACCCACACGCTAAAGGTCGCCCGCCGTAAGGTGCAACTGGTATCAACGGCGGAGGCACTAATTCCATGATCCGAGTTACCACGTTGCTATATTCACTTGTCAACTCATACACGCAACAACAGAAGGAGGATTCTCAACTCTTATCTTCGCTGTTGTTAACAGTATGCTCTGCGTTTCTCAAGATTCCTCAAAGCATTTATGGGAAAACCATGTGAATCGCTATTTCCCACACAATGCGTACAATGGTGTGCATGGCTAGCACTTCACAGATTCCATACCATGTTGAACACAACGAGCGCCATGGCCAGTGGGAGGCGCGCCTCGATGCCGATGTACTCGGCTTCGAAAAGGGTGCCATTATTGGCTATGCCAGTTATGACGTAGACGACGAAGGCGTGTACTTTACCCACACAGTAGTGCGCAATGAATTCGGCGGGCAAGGAATCGCGAGCGCGATCGTTAAAGCCGCTTTCGACCACGTTGTCTCTGAAGGCAAGCGCAAGATCGTACCGATCTGCTCATTCACTGCCGACTATCTCGATAAGCACCCCGAATACAAGAGGTAGCCTGTGGCTTTCACTATTACCTCACGCCTCGAGGGCAACCCGCATGAGCCCGCACGTAAGAACCTAGGGCGCACGGGCGTAATCCATACCCCGCACGGCGATATTAAGACTCCAGCTTTTATCCCCGTGGGCACGAAAGCAACTGTAAAAGCTGTGCTGCCAGAAGCCGTTGAGCAGCTCGGCGCGCAGGCAGTGCTTGCTAACGCATACCATCTTTATCTTCAGCCTGGTTCGCCTGTATTAGACGCAGCCGGCGGCTTGAGCGCTTTTATGAATTGGCCACACCCTACATTCACTGATTCGGGTGGCTTTCAGGTGATGAGCCTGGGCTCGGGAATGAAGAAAGTACTCTCGGAGGAGTTTTCAGGGAAAGCAGCTCACGATCCTCAGGTGCCCAAGCCGCGCAATAAGGAAAGTCTCACCACTATTGATGACGACGGCGTGTGGTTCCGTTCGCATCTTGACGGTTCGCGCCATCGCTTTACGCCAGAAGTTTCGATGCGCGTACAACATGAGATCGGCGCCGATATTATCTTTGCGTTCGACGAATTGACGACTTTGCTTGATCCTCGCGACTATCAAGAAGCTGCTTTGGAGCGGACTCGCCGCTGGGCGGAGCGTTGCCTTACCGAGCACAAGCGGCTCACTGAAGAGCGTACCGGCAAGCCGTATCAGATGCTGATGGGCGTGATTCAAGGCGCGCAATATGAGGATCTGCGCAGGAAGGCAGCCCGCGATCTAGGGTCAATGAGCGTTGATGGCCAAGCATTCGATGGCTTTGGCGTGGGCGGCGCTTTGGAAAAAGAAAACCTTGCCCAGATCGTGCGTTGGGTCAATGAGGAACTTCCGGAGGATAAGCCACGCCATCTTCTCGGTATTTCTGAACCTGATGATCTGTTTTTGGCAGTAGAACAAGGCGTAGACACATTCGACTGCGTGAACCCTTCGCGCGTTGCACGAAACGCCGCGATTTACACGCCAGATGGCCGCTTCAACGTGAATCGCCAGCAGTTCACACGCGATTTTTCTCCTCTCACTGAAGACTGTGAGTGCTATACGTGTACTCACTATTCGAAGGCTTACTTACACCACGCATTCAAAGCGAAAGAGATGATCGCTTCTACTCTTGCCACGATTCACAACGAGTATTTCACAGTGCGTCTTGTGGATCAGATTCGAGAATCGATGGCGGGCGGTTATTTCTATGATTTCCGCAGTGAGTATTTGGCGCGGTTTTATGCTCATGGTGGCCGCGTGAAGTTGCCATAGCGTGACGTGCGTGTGACGTGCGCGCACATGCTTTGCTCTCATCATGCGAAACCGCAGTTTCACCTACCGGTAGCCTCTCTATACTTATTACCTATCCGTATAACTCATACAGAGGCACTACCTCGGTGACTCATACCGTTACGCGTGTTCATAGTGCGTATAAAGGAGAATTCGATGCCGCAAAATCAAGCTCCCAATCGGACTGCGTGGGCAAAGATCAGCAAATCTCTACTGTTTTGGGTACTTATGGCGATCGTATTCGGTGCGCTGCTCGGGCAGATTCTGCCATCATGGGCAATCGTTCCGTTCGCTACGTTCAACGACATCTTTGGAAAACTACTTGGCTTCATTGTTCCGTTGATTATCGTAGGCTTGGTGACGCCTGCGATCTTTGAGCTGGGTAGCTCGGGCGGCAAATGGGTGCTCGTCACAGTGGGCTTGGCCTATGGCTCTACGCTTGTTGCGGGTTTTGGTACGTGGGGCCTTGCCGCTTTGCTGTTCCCTAGCTTGCTCTCAAATCAGCAAGTGCCAGACCTTGCTGAACCTGCAAACGCTGTGGCTTCTCTTATGGATCCAAGCTTCGCGCTGGATCCCGTTTTTGGCGTGATGACGGCGCTCATCTTGGCTTTTCTGTTGGGCTTGGGAATGTCTGCCGTGAATGCGACGCAGATGATGGATGTTTTCCGCGAGTTCCGCACTCTAGTAATGAAGGTGATCACCACTGTGATCGTGCCGCTACTCCCGCTGCATATCTTCGGCATCTTCATGAACATGAGTAAGTCTGGGCAGTTTGTGGTAGTGATTGTGGCAATGGCGAAAGTGATTGTATTCGCCTTTGTGCTTACGATTGTGATGCTTCTGCTTCAGTATGGGGTTGCTGGCACGGTAGCGAAACGTAATCCGCTCACTGCTCTGTGGGGTATGCGCGATGCGTATTTCACGGCCCTTGGCACTGCATCGTCTGCCGCTACGATTCCTGTAACGGTACGCTGCGCTCGCAGCAACGGCGTCTCACATGAAATTGCGGACTTCACCATTCCGTTGTGCGCAACGATTCATCTTGCCGGCTCAACTATCAAGATCACTGCCTTCGCACTGGCACTTCAATACATGATGGGTATTACGCCTGACGCCGGTTCGATGGCCGGATTCATTATGATGCTTGGGATCATCATGGTGGCAGCTCCTGGCGTGCCAGGTGGTGCTATCACGGCTGCGCAAGGCGTGCTTCAAGGAATGCTTGCCTTCACCGATCCAATGTATGCGTTGATGGTGGCGATGTACGTTGCCGTGGACTCCTTCGGCACCGCCACGAATGTAACCGGTGACGGCGCTATCGCGATTATTGTTGATCACCTGGCCAAAGGTTCGCTCGGCAAGGATGCAACGGCAAGCCTTGCCACGGCACACGAAATTACCGAAAGCCACTAATACTGGATAACACGCTAGCCTAGTTGAATACTGAACAATGTGTGGGGCTGGGATTCACTTCCCAGCCCCACACTTTACTTAGCAGTCGACGGGATATCGACGATACAGACCCTAAATACCCTAAACAATAGATCAAGCGCGTTATCATCGATCCGCCGATGTGGCCTTGGGGCGCTCGCGTTCGCCCCAAGGCCATGTTGCAAATCGTCTACAGTTCGCGACGCTTGGCTGGGATCACCAGTGCAGCACCACCGAGCAAAGCCACTGCCATGGCTGCAAATACACTAGCTATTGTGGAGCCAGTATCGCTTAGCTTGCCATTAGCCTTAGCGGAGCCCTGCGGCTGGCTCTTACCATCGCCATCTTTATCACCGGCGCCTGAACCGCTTCCGGCATTGTGCTCATCATCGGTATTCACAGCAGGAACATCCGCCTTCACGACGATGAAATCTGGCAACCACGTCACCGTGCCATCGTCCGTCTTAAGACGCACAGACATTTCACCCAACGGAGCATCAGCGCGAAGCGTGAAACTTACACGTGCCTTGCCAGCTTCGTTGTAACCATCGGCATCGGGTGCAACATCCGTCACCGGCACCTCAACAATCTGGGAAAACCCGTCACGGACCAGCTCAAGCTGAAGTGACGACGGTACAGGCTCACCCGCCGTCATCGCCAAAGACGACACGTCGAAGGTGACCGTGCTTCCGGCCTTCACCTCCGTCGGGTAACTGTTCAGGCCAACCGAACGCTGCGTGTAATCGACCGGAGCTGGATCATCCTTCGTGAATCCACCAAGATACTCGTTGAGGGCGCCGCTATCAATCATTCCCGTATCGAGGAAGTTTGTACCCTCTTCAAGCACGGTGAATCCATCGCCACCTTCAAGCAAGAAGGTGCTTGAAGCTACCGTATAGGTTCGCGAATCATCGTTCGGCACAAGTTCATCATCGATGTACACCTCGAGGATATGCGCACCTTGAGCTGCATCAGGATCATAGGTGTACTGCACGTTTGACGATAACCCCAGCGTGAGCATCGGATGGGAATCCGTAGGTTCCTTCCACTGCTGCTCCAGAAGCGTATAGATCTGGGCGCCGGTAATATCGAGCATGCCATACACATTGCCCCACGGCTGCATCGTGATTGATTCACCCTTGGTGAGGAGCCCTGTATCATCTTTCGGGTAGGTTGCCGCATCGGCCTCGTAGGTGAAGTCCGCACGCACGCCACCAGGGTTCATTACACCAAAATCTGGTTTACGATCAAACGTCTTGCCATATTCGTAGAACACATTCGCGATGAAGTTAGACGCCGGTGATTCAGTTCCGCGGTTGGAACCTTCGCCGCCTTCACCAGTGCGTGAGCCACGGCTTGCCTGGCGTTCGAAGTAGCCCACCGGATCGCCACCAAGAATCTTTGCCTTTGCATCGGCGGCCTGGTACAGAGCGTCAATATCAGCAGACTTGTTGTCGTCAATTGCGGCAACCTCGCACGAGGCAGAGACGGTGCCGTCCGCCGCCACGGTCACATTGGCTTTAATAAAAGCAGTACCGTAATTCACTGGCTGGCAGGCTGGAGCACCACCGGCCGTTGTACCCACACCCTCAATATGCGAGTGCCCACCGAAAGCTAGATCCACATTAGCGTTAAGCTGCTGCGGGCCAAGCACGCGATCCTTGTGCATGAGGGCAACCACCACATCGGCTTCGCCGTTTTCCGGATCACCGTCTTTGAGCTGGTCTGCGATATCGTTCGTTACCTTCACAGGGTCGCCAAAGGTGATTCCCTCGATCGCGCTAGGTGATACAAGAGTTGGCATCTCATCAGTAACGGTACCGATATATGCCACCTTGACGCCGTCATAATCCATAATCACGTAGGGATCATTCACCGTATCGGCGCCTACTGCATTTGCAGCTAGTACTGGCACGCCCAGAGCCGGTTCGATGCGGGTTGCAAGATCATCGTAACCTTTATCAAACTCATGGTTGCCAGACGCCGTCACCTCAAGCCCCATCGCTTTAAGGATCTCAAGCGTCGGGGTATCGTTATCCACTGCCGACACATACGCCGAACCACCAACGTTATCGCCTACAGAAATGAAGTGGGTATTCGGGTTGGCCGCACGCATCTGCTCGATCTGGTAGTCGAGTTGTGCGGCGTTTTCAAGATGACCGTGAAAATCTGAAATAGCGGCGAAATCAATAGAGACCTCGCCCTCGGCTGCATATGCAGGCGCTACCATACCGGCAGTACCGAAAGCAGCGAGCCCAAGACTCACCGCCGCACACACAGACCCGCGAAGATAAGAGTGCTTCATAGAACTACTTCCTCGTGCCTCATGCTACATACCTCTGGTTCATGCGAGCCAGCAACAAAAGTTTATCGTATTGTTATAAAACTCGGTTGCAGATTTCACGATTCTCTAGTCATCGCGTGGCCAGTATGCGCAATAATTGCGCGTCTCTAAAACTCACGGCCAGCCGCAGCCTGAAGCTCGCGAAGCTTACTATCATCAGGAAACCCTGCAACCTGCCATCGAGGCGGCCATACACCATCCATTTTCTTCAACCCTTCAGGCCACACGTCACGAGCAACCACCAGGCGAACCGTCACCCGCACAGAATTATCTGGCTCCCACGGATGAGGCGAAGGGTCACGCACGAAACTCACGAAATCGGCGTCTGGAATCGAACCTTGGCGATCCAAAGAATTCCATTCCGCCACCGAAACACGCTCGCCCGAAGCAAGGCGCCGCGAGTGTAGATTCTTCACCGCGCCAGCATCACTCCACGAATACAGCACTTCGCCCTGCACCCTGTATATCTCCTCGCGAAAAGCATTGCGTAAAGCACCGAGCACCTCAGCCAAGCGTGAGCCTGGAAACGGTATCCACTCACGCCACCCGTCGGCCGCGATAGTATGCGGAAGCGGATAGACGCCATGATCAAAATCGCGTTCCGAGAGCAACAATGCGAAAAAATCGGCAAGATGCGGATCGGTAGACGACACGAGATAGAGTTTTGTAGGCGCAGCCGGGATAAACAGCGGAATCGCGTCTGCCTGCATTTGCGTAAGACGCTCAGCGATCTCGTGCATCATCTCCACATCAGCCATCCACGACGATTCATAGTTTGGCGGCTGCATAAAAGCGAGCACCTCGGCACCGGCAATCTCGAAATGGCGCACCTCGATTGCATGATGATGAAGATAGGTGAGCTGGCGCAAACCCTGCACAGCCTGTGCCAGCGAATCACCCATCAGCTGATTCTCCGCCTCAAGTTCTGAATACTTCACAGGCTGAATCGAATGCGGCAGATCGTAAGCCAGGCCAACCCCTATGAAATCCGTCAGCGGAATATAGGCCAGGGAATCATCATCTGTATGCGACTGAAGAAAGTATGAAGCGTTACGCACAATCGGCACGATAAGCGCGCCGTCTTCCGATTCTGCATCTTCTAAAAACTGATCGAAAGAGTCACTCGAATGGAACTTGATATCCATCGACCTTGGTAAGCAAGGATAGCCATCATTTTCCGCAGGTGGATTGTGCTCAACACCGCCTCGGGGTGCGAGATCGCTTCCGGTTGCATCCGCGCTATCATCGGGAGTATCGGAGCGCGTGGCTTCAGTGTGCTTGGTGCCTGCTTGCCCCACCTCCGCTTGCTCAATCGCAATCGTGATGAGGCGGCTAAGCAGCTCACGCCTAGTACCTTCATCAACACTGGGGCGAATCAGAGCGGCGGGGCGAAACCGAAACGACCGCCCGTCTTCCAGCAAAACATCGAGCCAGTCGCCGTCAGCCTGAACAAAAGCATCGCGCAACTCCGGGTGCTTCGTGGCCACCTCCACAGCCCACTCCATAAACTCCATGACTCGCCTATCCTTGCGTAAGTGTGAATTGTGTATTCGAGATGATCTGTTGCCGATCCGCCGCCGCCCAATACTTAGATTTTCAATGACGCCGCTCAAGCACAGTGATCGTTTCAAAATGCGGAGTATGAGGAAACATATCTACCACATTCGCGAAGCGTGCCTCATAACTCGGCATCGCGGCAAGATCACGTTCCATCGAATCCATATAGCACGAGGAGTACAAAACCTTCGGCACGCCCGAGGCATCGATCCATGCGGCAAGTTCTGCGCCGATACCGCGCCGAGGAGGGTTGACGACGATCAGGTCCGGCAGGCTATTCGCCGGCTGCTCGCGCGCCCACTGAGTAGCGTCCGCCTCGATGAAGGTGAGCTTGCCCGTGCTGTGCTGTGCCGCACTCATCCGGGCACTCTCGACTGCTAATTGGCTCACCTCAACGCCCACAACCTCAGGCACACCCGCACTCGCCAGCGCCAGAGCGAAACCTCCCACACCGCAATACAAATCCCATGCCGAACGTATAGAATCATCAGCCACGTAGGCACCGACCCATTGGCGAGCCCGCCGGTAGAGAATCTGCGCAGCCTCAGTATTCGTTTGGAAAAATGACTGCGGGGCAAGCTGCAAATCCAAATGCTTAATTCCATGGCTCATTTCCATTGCCGGATCCGACACCACAAGCGGCATAGGAAGGAACTCCTGATCGCTCACCACGATCTCTTCTTCACCTTCCACAATCGCACTATGCGCCGGCTGCACATTAATCGAGCAGACCCGCATCATTGGAAGACGCTCAGCAAGCCACGGATAGTATTTGAAAATCACGCCTTGCACGCCACGCCTGCGCACCACAAAACGCACCATCAGCTCGCCTCGCGGCGATTCATTGATAATCACATATTTCAATACGCCTTGATCGAGGCGCACGCGGTACGGCTGTAGGCCACACAAACGAATGAAATCTTTAATCACCGGGATAGCCATACGGATGCCGAGCATCGGCAATGGGCACCGCTCTAGATCGATACCTTCAGTAGAACCGAGATCACGAGCCATAGCACCAGGTGCAAGAATCCCGAGGGTGGGCGCATCTACCGTACCAGAGACGACGAGTTTCACCTTGTTACGAAAACCTTGCGTGAGCGTTGGCTCAGCCTCCAGCCACTCTTTCGCCGGTATCACTTGCTGGGCACGATCCTGTTTGCGTGCGAGTTGTTCCGTTAAGGGCACACCCATCCATGTGCATGAATGGCACAATCCTGCATCGAAGTAATCACAGCGCAGAGGCTGTTCGCCCATCGTGGCAGCATTACTCGGCATCGCCGCTACCCATCATTCCACGCAAGGCGGCGCTCACCGCGCGAATCACACGATCGGCGTCCTCCCCCGAATCGATCTGAGCCATACCCGAATCAATCAATGCCGCATTCACCCGCGCATTCACCTTCGCATTATCCGGGGTAACTTCCGCCCAGAGTTGCGCTATTCTACCCACCAGAGTCTTATGGAAATCCAAAATGACTTCCGATTCTGGCAGTGTGCCACGCTCAACAATCGGTGCGCCAGGTGTGCCACCGATGCGCTTTTTGCCGCCAGCGAGCACATCCATCAGCCAGCCATGGCCAGTTACACGTGCCATCTCAAGGCTCTGGCGCGTCATCGCAATCAGTTGCTCACTTGCAGGTGCCTCAGGATCAATCACTTCGCGCATCGCCTCAGTCCACTGCGGGAGATAACGTTCGAGCACGAAAATGCGCAGATCGTCAATCGAGCGAACATAACGGTAAATCGAGTTGCGCGCAATACCAGCTCCGCGCGCCACACTGCTTGCAGTAAGTGCAGCTGGGCCTTGCTCACGCAAGATCTCCTCGGTGGTATCGAGGAGTTTCGCAAATACGATATCGTGATGTTCTTTTACTGTTGGAGCAGCAATCTTTGGCATGGTCTCTCGCTTTTTACGGTGCCAACTCGGCCTTTGACCCTCATCATAGCAGCGCCTCGACAGGCCATGAGCTATGGAACGCCTCTGGAAAAATGAACTCCTCTAGAATAACGCCCGAAGGCATGAAATACTTGCAACAACGAGCTACACGGCCGCTCACATATACCCAGCTTGAAGGCATGCCTTAGAGCTTTATGCCACAATCACGAGGAAGATGAAACACATGGAGTTCACCAAAATACACGGAATCGGCAATGACTTCATTGTATTCGACGGAATCAGCTCCCCTTTTGACCTCACTCCACGGCAGGTGCGCATCCTATGCGATCGTAATTTCGGCGTAGGAGCAGACGGCGTGATCATCGTGCAACCACCACGTAATCCTGGTTCTGCAGGCTATATGCACTATTTCAATGCAGACGGTTCGCTCGCTCAAATGTGTGGCAATGGCATACGCTGCACTGCCAAATGGCTTGTAGACGGTGGATATGTGACGCCTGATGCGCCCAGCGCAGCTGATGAGCCTGCCACGGGCGCACTTACTATCGATACTCTCTCCGGCCCAAAACACATCACCTACCGCGCCTCCAACGGGAAACTCACGGACGCGACCGTCAACATGGGCGCACCCATATTAAACCCGGCAGACATACCTGTAAACGCAGAAACGAACGCCACAGCAAATGCAGGCACTGCCCTTGACCGCGAAAAGTACGCCACCGGCGTCACCGTGAATACTCCATGGGCAGAGGCCGAATTCACATTCGTATCGATGGGCAACCCTCATGCTGTATGGTTTATCGAAAACTTTTTGGAGCTTCCAGGGGAACTCTTTATCGGCTCCGAACACTCACTTGACCAAATGGACATCGATCGCATCGGCGCTTTTCTCTCATCGCACCGTATGTTCCCCGACAGAGCCAATATCGAATTCGCTGCACTAGACGAAGACCGGCCAGACATCATTCACATGCGAGTATTCGAACGCGGTGTGGGCGAGACGCTTGCGTGCGGAACGGGTGCTTGCGCCACAGCCGTAGCAGCAGCGCTTACCGATCAGACGACGCGCAATACAGAAATCCATCTACCCGGCGGCACGCTTGATATTCAATGGAAAGACGACGGCGATGTATATATGACGGGTGCGGCTGCCCAAAGTTTCGTGGGTGAGGTTTCGATCTGACGCCTTTTGCTACCCTCACCGAAGGGCGAGACGCGCGGGGGCGCCGGCGTCTTTTCTGACACAATCGCTGTAACGGTGTGCCGAAACGAAAGGATTGCCATGCAGGTTGCCGATAGCCTCAAGAACATCAAACCCTATCTTTTCGCGACGATCGACAAAAAGCGTGACGCGCTGCGCGCCCAAGGCGTGGACGTGATCTCTCTCGGTATCGGCGATCCTGATCAGCCCACACCTGCACATATCGTTGACGCGATGGCTGAAGCCATTAAGAATCCCGCATTTCACCAATACCCTGACTACGCAGGATCAATAGAATATCGCACAGCATGCGCGCAATACATGGATCGGCGCTTTGGTGTGGATGTGGATCCCGATACAGAGGTTCTCGCACTGATCGGCTCTAAAGAGGGCATTGCACACTTGCACACCGCATTCGTGAATCCCGGCGACTACGTACTCGCACCCTCCATCGGGTATCCCGTGTATTCCATCGGCGCTACACTCATGCACGCCAACACGTACTTTATGCCGATGACCGCTGATAACGGATTTTTGGCCGATTTTGATCACATCCCTGCTGATGTGCTCGCGAAAGCGAAGATCATGTTCCTCGGGTACCCCAACAATCCAACTGGCGCGATTGCCCCCGTAGAATACTTCGACAAAGCCATTGCTTTTTGCCGCGAGCATGGTATTTTGCTTGCACACGATAACGCATACGCCGATCTCAGCTACGACGGATACGTGGCGCCGTCAATCCTCGAACGTCCCGGCGCTAAAGAGGTGTGCATCGAGTTCTTTTCACTGTCGAAACCATACAATATGACGGGTTGGCGAATCGGCTTCGCTGTAGGTAATGAGGAAGCCGTGCAGGCTCTCGGCGTGGTGAAGAACAACCTCGATTCAGGGCAGTTCACAGCAATTCAAGCCGCTGGGATTGAGGCTCTTACGGGAACTCAAGATAATGTGGCAGAAATGTGTGAGTTTTACGCCCGTAGGCGTGATCTTGTGGTGGATGCATTGCACGCAATCGGCGTGGAATGCGAGAGCCCGAAAGCTACGATATACGTATGGGCGAAGGTGCCTCATGGCTACACATCGGAGAGCTTTGCAGAAGCTCTGCTCGAAAAAGCCCACGTGATTGTGACGCCAGGATCGGGGTATGGCCCAGACGGCGAAGGCTATATTCGCATCTCGCTGACGACGCCAGATGATCGACTGCTCGAGGCAGTGGAGCGCATGCGCACCGCAATGGCGGAGACGGAGGGATTTGAACCCTCGAACCACCGTTAAGCAGTTACTCCCTTAGCAGGGGAGCGCTTTCGACCACTCAGCCACGTCTCCAAGATATTCACGAGTACGTTTAGGTTATCGCACGCTGCACGATTTCCAAAACCACGAACCGTGGCGGAGAGTGGGGGATTCGAACCCCCGATGCAGGATCACTACATACTGGTTTTCAAGACCAGCTCATTCGGCCGCTCTGACAACTCTCCCCTCGTACACCTGCCGGTGTAACGCTCTCACGATTGTAGTCGAAAACTACAGCAATGCAGAAATCCATTACTCAAGGTAATACTGCCGCTGATTAGCGATCGATATCGCGCCAGGCAAAACGAATCAAATCACGCAAAATGCGTTGATCGACGTCTGCGAGCCTAGGCATAGATATCGACGCCCGGCCGGCATGAATATCTCCTATGCGCTGAAGGAATTCGTGATAGTGCGGCGAGTAATGGCGTAGATACAGTACAATTCGGGCGCTCTGTTGGCCACATTCAGCGCGTGGGGCGAACCCAACTTCCAATCCATCGCACAGGCAATGCCTGTTTTCCATCGTATCGAAACGGCCAAACCCGATAATTGATGGCCCCCACAAAATCGGCGCCTGCCCCGTCTCTTCCTCCATGATGCGGGCAAGTTCTATCGAATCGGCGCGAAGCTGCGGATCAGGAATGGACGCAAGGAATTCCTCTACACGGATCGGTTCGGGAATCTGCACATCACTATTAACCAAATGCAGCATCATCCCACCTCCTGTGCCGCTTGCGATCAATGCTCCCTATATCAATGGTTGCACACTGCACCAGTGTATGCGCGTCGATAGCAGGCAACATGGGCTTCTAGTTTGAAATCTCAACGAATCAAAGTAGGCTCTACGGGACTATACGCCTGTGTGCATCCCCACATGGCAGCAACTTGCGCCACCCCTCTACTGTGCGCGTAACATGAACTTTGTCCGCGCGTGAGGTAATCCCTGCGAGCGGTCACAAATGAATATATGTTGCGCCAGTAGCTCAATGGATAGAGCACTTGACTACGGATCAAGAGGTTGGGGGTTCGAGTCCCTTCTGGCGCGCAATTCGGCTCGGTGGCTGGTGTTAGACCCTACCGGGTCGTTTTTCTTTTTCGACTTCGATACGTTCTTGTATCATGACGATATGAAGACGATCGTTACCAAAGTGGTTGCCGACACTCCTGAGAAGCTAGGCAAAGCCATTCGTTTGCATCGGACAATCCGGCGTCTCACGCAACAACAGTTGGCGGATTTATCGGGCGTCACGCGCCCAGCAATCGTCCGCATAGAGGCCGGGGCACCAGCCACTCGGATATCGTCCGTGCTAGCAGTAATGCGAGTGCTCGGAATGCAGCTTCCCACATACTTCGTGGGAGAGGATGAACGATGGTGACGAACGCTCTAGATGCCTATCTGTTCGGTGAGAAAGTAGGCACGTTTATCAAACAATCTCCGCTTCCTCGGGAAAAGTATGAGGCGGACGGTGGCCCCTGGCAGCACAGATTGCTAGCCGGAAAGCTAGCGTTGCCGGAGAAGAAGAAGCATACGAGTTCGTGCGGCAACTGGCATTTAACGTAGCGATAGCGGGCACAGATTTTCATTCAAAAAATGTGTCGCTCATCGAGGGTGAACATTCAGTGCGTCTTGCACCCGCGTACGATGTAGCGTCCTACGCACAGTATGTGGGGATTGATGACGTCGAGCGCTTTAGCGTTCTACGATCATCGATGTCGATCGGTGGCGAGTGGGAGTTTGTGAGAATACACGAACCTCAATGGATTAGGTTTGCTCGCGGAGCTGAGTTGGATGAGAATACTGTGCTCAGTATCGTGGAGCATATTGACGACGCCACTCCGGAGGCAATTGCGCAGGCGGCGCAGGCTTTTCCACAATTCGCCAGCTCTTCGGTGATAACTACTCTCCCTGATCGGGTGAGAGCGTTCCGCGATGTGCGTCATAAACATTGATAAAGCTCCACACTAATTTGCTGCCGGACGCTGGACGCTCTACCCTTTCGCGGAGCACCTGGACGCATTTCGGCGCGGAGTCGTCTCCATGGATTTACCTAGATGCGAGTTAAGGAGCGGAGCGAAAACGCCAACCGTAGCCCGGGCTTTTTGAACAACCAGCTAGCCACGCACGCCAACGCCATAACGGTGCTACCCACAACGAAGAACGCCAGCCGCGCATCAGAAAATGGTGGCCACCATGACGCGATAAGTAACCCAATCTGCCAGTGAAGTACATAGATTTCAAGCGAGTGCATTCCGAGCCATCGAAACACCTTACACAGGGTAGGGGTGGCGAGAGTAACCCACGCACTCAACACCACACCCGCAGCGATAGCAGCCAATGAAATGATCTGAATCATCGGAGCCACAATTGATCCAGGAAAGGCGCTCCATACACAGCCAGCAAGCCCAGCGATGACGGCAACTACGGCCAACGGCGTCTTTGACCATCGCATGATCGAATCGCGCCATCGTGACGCCACCATGCCGGCAAAAAAGTACGGCGCAAAATCAAATACCCGATCGAGATCCATCACAGACGGGCCGCTCACAAGAACTGGAAGTACCATCGAGATCGCAAAAGGAATCCAGGCTGGTACCCCTTTAAGCAGCGCTGCAAGAGCGCTGTAGATAAAGAGATAGAGCAGGAACCACAAATAACTCACGCGCAGAAAGTCGCTGATGCTGGTGAGATCCATCCCTCGCCATGTGTTGATAACGTTCCACAATAGTAGCGGCCAAGCAAGTGTAAGTACCTTGATCCACACAAAGCGCAGACGGCCACGCCTTAAAGATGTTGGCACAAAGTATCCCGATACAAAGAAGAGTGCGGGGAGGTAGAAAGGCGCTGCTGCGGCTGCGAAAGTGAGCGCCCAGTTTGGAACGTAACCTAATGGAGCCGATGCGAAGAACCGGATGTGTACCAGTACGACGAATAGTATTCCCATTCCGCGCAGGACGTCCGGCCATGATTCGCGTTGTTGTGCCATAGGCTCAGTTTACTTGCATGATGGCAGACGGCGAGAGGATCTGCTTATGCGGGTTGAGTGGTGATGTGTAGCCACCGTTTCGCGTAGTGCCCAAGGGGGGAGTTGAACCCCCACGCCCTCGCGGGCACACGGACCTGAACCGTGCGCGTCTGCCTATTCCGCCACTTGGGCAATGAGCCGTTGGAAAACATCCCGAACACTATCGGGCACGCATATCTAATGCATACGCATATTGCAATCCACAGCTAATGCAACGTAAAGCTTACACTGTGTGCCACGCGTGCGGCAAACGCCGCGACACGAAGACGAGGCGACGAAACGTAGACCCAACGCAGGCAATCAAGAACGCAGTCGCGCTACTTCGCCACATCCACTTGAACGAAGCAGCTCGAAGCGGTGATCCTTTGTATAATGATAACTTACGTAGGAGGGCGCATGTGATCGCTCACGAGGCGATCAGATCAGCACTACGTAGAGCTATACGCAAGCAGAGCATGCCAAAGAATGATCGCGGAAGGAACCATGATGGGCGCGTTCGATAGGATTGAACGAAGCGTTGAAAACGCCGTCGATAACGTGTTTTCTCGCGCCTTTCGTTCCGATCTGAAACCTATTGAGCTTGCCTCCGGCATCAAAAAGGCGATGGACGACCGCTCGGCAACGATGTCTCGCGCTCGGGTGATCTCGCCCAATCAGTTCGTTATCGCGCTGTCGCCCTCTGACTTTTCTAAAATCGAACAATGGGGTGAGGACTCACTTATCGCGGAACTTAAAAGCGTCGCTCGCGACTATGCTTCCGAGCAACGCTACACCTTCCTTGGGCCGATCGATATCCAATTCACTCAGAACTCCACGCTCCCCCGTGGAAAAATATCTGTCAATGCAACCTCGCGCCGCGGAGCAGTGGCACCTGCAACCATCATCGATGGCACCACAAGCGATCCAATCATCCAAATCAATTCAGATCGGTATATTCTCACCGGCGCAGTTACCGTAATCGGCCGCGGCTCCGCATGCGATATCACTGTGGACGACTCTGGCGTATCACGTAAGCATCTGGAACTTCGAGTAACGCCTAACGGCGTCATTGCACGTGATCTCAATACCACCAATGGCACATACGTGGAAGGCCACAAGGTAGATGCCGCCACATTGGTAGATGGCAATACGATTACCATCGGCCACACCACGATTATGTTCTGGACCTCTGCGGAGGGTGAATGAACGCTCTGATCATCACCGTACTCCGCTTCGCTTTTCTGCTCGCTCTATGGCTATTCGTCTTTTTCGTGGTCGTGACGGTAAAGAACGACGTGTACGGCCCTACAGTCACAAGCCGTGGGCGCACGAACAAGGCAGCTCGAAAGTCCGCGCCCAAGCAAGCATCGCCAAGCAACAGCGCAGGCGCATACCCAGAGCAAAATTCACGTGAACCAAACCCACACTCAACGCTCGGCACTCCCGAGGCGCATCGTCTTATCGTTGTGCAAGGCCCGCTTGCCGGCACAGCTCTTTCATTGAGAGCAGGCTCAATCCTTGTAGGTAGATCGCCCGATTCTTCCCTCGTACTTGACGATGGCTATGCCTCGTCACGCCATGCGCGATTCTATGTGCAAGGCGGCGATGTGATCGTGGAAGATCTTCAATCCACTAATGGCACATGGCTCAACGGTGAACGCATCTACCAACCCACCGTATTGCAGCCGCGAGTGCCAGTGACTATCGGCAAAACGGTGTTGGAGTTAGCACAATGACGATTGGGTTCAGCTACACCGCATTTTCCGATATCGGTCTGATCCGTAAAACAAACCAGGACGGCGGATATGCCTCGCCCAATATGCTGGTGCTTGCTGACGGTATGGGTGGCGCAGCGGCCGGCGATATTGCCTCCTCGGTTGCAATCGCTCACCTCGCCCAGGTAGACGACGTACATCCAGCAGATGAACTGCTCCCTCAGCTTCGCGCTGCTCTGCATGGAGCACACCGTGAGCTGTATGAACGCTCTGAAGAAAACCCTGATTTAACAGGCATGGGTACGACGTGCATTGCCGTTTTGCGTGCCAACAATAAACTCGCAATGGTACACATCGGAGATTCACGCGCCTACCTACTTCGTAAGGGCAAGCTCATCCAAGTGACGCACGACCACACACTTGTGCAATATCTGGTAGATCAGGGCAAGATCACGCCTGAAGAGGCCGAGGTACACCCGAAACGCAACGTGATTATGCGGGCACTTTCCGATACTCCGGAGCCAATCGAACTTGACGAATCAGTACGTGAAGCTGTGCCTGGCGATCGCTGGCTTCTATGTTCAGATGGCTTGTTCGGCGTGGTATCAAAAGAGACGATTGAACAGACGCTTTCCAATATCGAGGATCTTGACGCCTGCGGCGAGCAGCTTATTGATTACGCCCTCGCTGGTGGCGCGCCAGATAATGTAACCGTTGTTCTTGCAGACGTCGTCGATTTCGCCACGCACCCTCAGGTGCACGAGCGCGGGCCGATTGTGGTGGGCTCAGCCGCCGTGGATCACGCTCGCCCTTCACGCCAGGGTGCGTCCGCAGCGGGGCAGGCGGCAGGCCTTGTCCATGGCGAGGCTCGCAGCGGTGCTACGCCGTACCAGGATGCAGCATCCTCTCAGAGTGCAGCGTCGTCTCATATTTCGATGGCAGACGGCGATTCCACAGGTTCGGATGCACGCTCAGCTTCTCGCTCACCAGGCGTAACCCTGCCTAACGATCGTGCAGATGCACGCCGCCGCAACGCACGTAAGCGGCGTCTGTTGCCAAAGATTCTTATAACGCTCGGAATTATCGCGGTGTTTGTGGGCGGCGCATGGGGTGGCTATACCTGGAGCCAGACCCGATATTACGTGGGCGACGATAACGGAACCGTTACGATATTCCGTGGTATCCCTCAAGAGATCGGTCCACTCAAACTGTATTCTCCTTATGAGGCCAGCGATATCGAGACGAAGGATCTCACCGTACTTGACCGATTGAATGTGAAGAAGAATATCCTCACTCATGATCTTGATTCTGCCCGCGATATTGTAAACGGTCTCGCACAGCGTGCGCGCGCAGATGCGCCGGCTAAGGATACTGATAGCGACGTGCGGGAAGTGCGGGTTGTGTAGATGAGTATCATTAGCCAACAGCAGGCGAGGCCTGGGCGAGCTCGAGAAATCGGTTTGCTCATCCTTGCTCTTGTTATTTCATTTGGGGCATGGACGCTTGTCAATATCGGGGTGGATCAGTCTGCGCTGTTTACCAGGCAGTTTCTCATTTTTGCTGGAACGATGTGCGCAATAGCGCTCCTAGGGCATCTGCTGATTCGCCATTTCGCCCCGTGGGCCGATCCTATCGTGTTCCCTATAGCGGTTTTGCTTAATGGAATAGGCCTCGCGATGATTCACCGCATCGATTTTACCCTTATTGCCAATGGCGGCTCAGCCCAGGTGAATGGCCAGCTTCTGCTTTCGGGGGTGGGGATCGTGCTGATGATTGCCACCGTAATCATCTTGCGTGATCATCGTAAGCTGCGGCGTTACACATACCTTTCTCTTATTCTCGGCATTATCCTGCTCATATTGCCTCTCGCACCTGTGATCGGGCGCGAAGTTTACGGAGCACGCCTATGGATTTCGGTGGCAGGGTTTTCTTTTCAGCCAGCAGAGCTTGCAAAGATTTGCTTCGTCATATTTTTCGCTGGCTATCTCGTAGTACAGCGCGACAATCTCGCCCTAGCGGGCAAGAAAGTGCTCGGCATCCAATTCCCACAATTGCGCCATTTCTTGCCGATTATGGTGGCTTGGGTGGTGTGCCTCGGTGTGCTGGCTTTTGAAAACGACTTCGGTACTGCCCTGCTCTTTTTCGGCCTCTTTGTAGCGATGCTTTATGTGGCAACAGAACGTATTTCGTGGATTATTATCGGCGGATTGCTCTCTGTAGTGGGCGGCTACGGAATCGTAAAAGTGGTGCCGCATGTGGGTGCGCGTTTCACAGTGTGGCTGCACGCTCTCGATCAAGACGTGTATGACGCTCAGGGTGGCTCATACCAGGTGGTGCAGGGCCTGTTCGGAATGGCATCTGGTGGCTTGTTCGGCACCGGCTGGGGTAAAGGGTTCTCTGGAAGTACTTTTGCCGCGAATTCTGATTTCATTATTGCCTCACTTGGTGAGGAGATCGGGCTGACGGGCGTACTCGCACTACTGTGTATCTATCTCGTGCTTGTGTTCAGAGCGTTCAGCACGGGAATCCATCTGCGCGATGGTTTTGGCAAGCTTATGGCGTGCGGCTTCGGGTTCACCATCGCCTTGCAAAGCTTTGTAGTGGTTGGTGGTATCACGCGCGTTATTCCACTCACGGGCCTTGCAATGCCTTTCTTAGCACTCGGCGGTTCAGCGCTACTGGCCAACTGGATCATCATCGGTATTTTACTGAGGATGTCAGACGACGCTCGGCGCCCTTTCCGTGAGCCGAGCAAACCTCTTGCCACAATCGATACAGATGAACTTGAACGCGTCGTTGGCTCCGACGCCTCTAATAAAGACGAAAACCCAGCCACTGGCTCTACTGATTCTCAACCGGCAACTAGTAACGAACGAAAAGGCCACGAATCAGGGCCGGACTCCCATCCAACTGAGGTGGTGAAGTTATGAATCGCCCGCTCAAGAAGCTTTCGATCGTTGTGATCTTAATGTTTGTGACGCTTATGGCAGCCGTCACTTCAGTTCAGTTTTTCCAGGCTCCCTCACTTAATGCCGATTCGCGCAACGCGCGCACTGTATATCGCGAATACGGTATTGATCGCGGCCCAATCATTGTAGGTAACACTCCTGTGGCTGAATCTACGCCCGTGGACTCGCCCTACAACTTTCAGCGCGTGTATGCCAATGGGCCGCTCTACGCTCCTGTTACTGGCTACTTTTCGGTAGTGTTTTCTTCAATGACGGGGATGGAACGGGCACAGAACGCAGTGCTCGGCGGCTCAGATTCATCGCTCATTCGCCAGCGTCTCGAACAGCTCGTCCTTGGGCGCAAACCCCAAGGCGGGGGTGTGCTTCTCACCCTTGATTCTCAGCTTCAAGAGCTCGCGGCGAAAGGGTTAGGAGACCGCAAGGGCGCGGTGGTGGCCATTGAGCCGCGCACCGGCAAGATACTCGCTCTCTATTCCTCACCAAGCTACGATCCCAATACGCTAGCCACCCATAGCCGTGAGGACGCAAACTCCGCATGGGAGCAGATCAACAACGATGAGCGAAAACCGCTTATCAACCGTGCCGCGGGCGGCGAACTCTACCCGCCGGGCTCGGTGTTCAAATTAGTGACGGCGGCTGCAATGCTCGAAAATGGCACTAGCCCAGACGATACAATCGAGGCTCCCACCACTTGGACTCCACCTGGTACCACCGTGCCGATCAACAATTCCGATGGCCAGTGCGGCGACGGCTCGGGGAATGTGCCATTTAGAGTAGCCTTCGCGCAATCGTGCAATACGAGTTTCGCTATTGCGGGGGTTAATCTGGGTGCCGACGCTTTAATTAGCAAAGCGCAAGACTTCGGTTTCGGTGATGATCTTTCGATTCCGCTCACAGTGCGCGCCTCGCGTTTCGATGAGCCGCAAGATACCCCCGCGCTGGCAATGGATGCCTTCGGCCAGCGCGATGTGCTTGCCAGCCCGATGGCGATGGCGATGATCACGGCAGCCATCGCCAATAATGGTGTGCTGATGAAGCCCTATTTGGTAGATCAAGTGGTGTCTGCGAATCTTGAAGAACTCGTGACGACGTCGCCAGAGGTGTATTCTTCGCCGTTATCGCCGGAGAATGCCCAGGCTTTAACCAGCATGATGAAAGACGCCGTCGCCTCAGGCACAGGCACAGCGGCACAGCTCGGAAACGTCGACGTAGCAGGCAAAACAGGCACCGCTGAGATTGGCGGCGGAGCCGAGCCTCACGCATGGTTTGTAGGTTTCGACGCTACGGAAGAGCCTCGGGTAGCAGTTGCTGTTCTGGTGGAAAACGGCGGATATGGCGGGGTGACGGCTGCTCCAATCGCGAAATCGATTATTGAAGCGGCGGTGAATAAGTGACCCACACCATTAACGCAAGATTCGTAATGCAATTGCAACCTTTTCAGCTTCACACGCACCAACCCAATGAGGCAGTATTGACGAAGATGGCGCCTACTGCGCCGAGAGGAGAATGAGATGACGCAGATCCCTAGCATTCTCGGCGGTCGGTATAAAGTTGGTGAACTGATCGGCCGTGGAGGCATGGCTCAGGTACACAAGGGCTATGATGCTCGGTTGTCTCGCGTCGTAGCGATCAAAGTGCTACGCTCCGATCTGGCTACGGATCCTACTTTTCTTGCCCGATTCCGGCGCGAAGCGCAGTCTGCTGCAGGGCTGAATCATCCATCCATTGTGGCTGTCTATGATACCGGCGAAGAGCAAGTGCCTCAGCCGAACGGCGAAACCACTCTACTTCCCTACATTGTGATGGAGTATGTGAAAGGCCGTACGGTATCCAAACTTCTTTCCAATGGTTCGGCCTTGCCTATCGATGAGGCGAGCCAAATCGTAGTGGGTGTGCTTTCAGCTCTGGAGTATTCACACCACGAGGGCATTATTCACCGTGATATTAAGCCTGGCAACATCATGATCACACCTAATGGCAATGTGAAAGTGATGGATTTCGGTATTGCCAGAGCGATCGCGGATTCATCTGCGACCATGACGTCTACTAATTCGGTAGTGGGCACTGCACAGTATTTGTCGCCTGAGCAGGCGCGCGGCGAGGTAGTAGACGCTCGCTCCGATCTGTACTCCACGGGTTGCCTATTTTACGAGTTGCTTACGGGACGGCCGCCATTTCAGGGCGATTCGGCTGTAGCGGTTGCCTATCAGCATGTATCGGAAACGCCGAAGATCCCTTCGTCTTTCGCATCCGATATCCCGAACAATCTCGATCGAGTGGTCATGAAGTCGCTCGCTAAGCGTCGCCAAGATCGCTACCAGTCGGCCGAAGAGATGCGTGCCGATTTGCTTGCTGCCTTGCGTGGCCAACAAGTTGAGGCTCCTCAGATTAATGTGTGGCGTTCACCCATTAGCCCAACCGGCGCGGGGGCAGCTACACGGGTAACTCAGGCAATGCCCGCCGGCGAAGGAGTGCCAACGAGCGGCCTACCTGAAACTGAGATTGCTCACAACACTGGTGCCTATCCTGCCCAGCCAACTGGATACACGGGTGCAACAACTACAAATTCGGATCTTGCCGCTGGCATCGCCGCAGAGCAAGCCAAGCGCGATCAGCAGCGCCGCAAGCGCCGCAATATCTGGATTGCCGTGATTCTCTCACTCCTCGCCATCGGTGGCGTGGCATTTGCCGTGTACTATAGTATGGCTAATTCCGAGCAAGAAGTAACGCTCGTCGAAGTGCCAGACCTTACCGGCACTGATCAAAATGAAGCACGCAAACTTATTGAAGACGCGGGGCTCAAATTTGCCATCGGCGATCCCATTGAAAGTGACGAAGTGATCGAAGGTGAGTTTGTATCCTCAGATCCACAAATCGGCACCCAGGTTGAGCCTGGTTCAACTGTGACGGTTCATTTCTCCTCCGGTAAAGGGCAAATCACCGTTCCTGATATCGCCAACGGCAAGTATACGCAAGATGATGCACGCCAGGCTCTTCTAGACCTTGGCCTTACGGTTGCCACGGTTGAGATCGTAGACGAGCCAGGCGTCGCTAAAGATATTGTGGTTGATATCGATCCTGGTGCTGGCACAGTAGTAGAGAAGGGATCGAGCATTACGTTGTATGTGGCTTCAGGCGAAGTCGAGATTGTAGACGTGGTAGGGCGTTCGCTTTCTGATGCGCAGGCAACCTTGGGCAACCTCAAGGTAGGCGTTGATACAACACAGCAAGAGTCTGATGAGCCTAAGGGCACAGTGATCGATCAAGATCCGCGCTCCGGTAAACATCCCTATGACGTGCGCGTGAAACTCACTGTATCGAGCGGGCCTCCGCCCGAGCCTGTGGCACCTACCGAGCCAGAACCCCAAGCACCTCCTGCAGGAAACAACGGTAATGGGGGCAACAACGGTAACCCAGATAACGCTGAGGCCAATCCATCGGGCACCAATAACGGGCAATAGCGCTCCAGAGCGTGCTCATGGAGCGCAGCGCGCTGCACCTGCCTGCGATGGCAGATGTAGTGTTGGCAGCGATTGCAGAGCGGTGCGCTTACCCTACAGTGTTATCAATAATTCCCGTATTAGCTACAACCCATGGGAACACCCAGTTGAAAAGCACCGCAACTACTGCGAGCGCAAGAATAATCAGCTCAATAACTTTCAGCCATTTTGGCCCGGGTAGGGCTCGCCACAATAAACCGTACATTTAGAACTCCCTCACGCCCTCAAGCTGACCCGCCACAGTAACACCTGAAGCTAGAGCCCCAGGGGTTTCTCCTGCAGGCAGCCCTGCAGCGAAATCTCCGCGATCCTCTGGCGGAACGAGCTCCTCAGGCATTCCATCTTCGCGTGCCACCCAATGATCAAACTCGGCATGCACAATATATCGGTGATCGGAAACCATCGGGGGATGGCATGTTGTGATCGTAAGCAGACGACGTGTAGGCGCTTCACCGGGGATCATGCCGTTTTGCTTGAATGGTTCTTTCGCCTTGAATGGATCAGGCGCAATCACATACACATCGGTGGGTAGCACAATCTCAAGATCGACGATCTTGTAGACGAGCCACGAATCCTCCATTTCCACCACGATTGCATCGCCTTCAAGCAGCTCATCAACGTGGAGCATACGTGCACCGTAAATCTCGCGGTGCACTGCCATGGAGAAGTTTCCTATTTGCCCTGGGTAGGCGGTCTCCTCATAATGCCCAAACGAGCCTTGATCCAGTACATCAGTTCCTACACCTTCTTGGATCACAGACGCATGATCATAGCCAAATGCGGGGATATGGATGACGCCGTAGGTGCCACCGTAAGGCTGCGCACCATACTCCGGCGGATCCGTGAAGCGAGGCTCACCGATCTTCGTCGGCACAGCCTCAAACTGCTCTTGTGCTTGAACTACCTGCTGGCGTTGATGCTCGCCGCCGATGAAGTTAGTCCACCACAATTGCCAGACGATGAACAGGCCAAGCACCACGCCCGCCGTCAATAATAATTCCCCAACAACACCTATAAGGCGAACGAAGAAACTTGGTTTGCGACGCTTGCGCTGATCTTCTTCTTGAACCACACCAATGCTCGCCGCATCAGCAAGCGACTCATCGGCCAGAAGCTCAGTAGAGCTAGCGGCTACGGGGCCGGTCATTAGATCCCCCGGTTGTGCATGATGGTTTCCCACTGGCCTACCTCTCCACGCTTTCTCTGAGCCTTAAATCTCTCTCGCCTTAAAGCTGTGTATTCTCTCAGCTTTACAGCTGCGCCTTTTCCAGCTTTTCCATGCTTACCCACCTTGCCAGGGAGTAGCCTTTTCGTCTGCTACTTATCTTCCGTTGAAACGAGCAAAGATTCAAGTGCAGTGTTGGCAAACGCACTGTATCGGCTGATTTCATGTTTTCCAGGAGTTCTAATACCCTTGAATTATTGAATGGCATAACGCAGCAGGCCGAGCCCCGCTACGATATGCACACAACGCCCGCCATACGTCAGGAGTGAGCATGCCAGAATCGAAGAAGCGCGATAAAGTGGTGCGCCGCCGCAAAGCACAGGCACGTGCGGCACAACGCGAAAGTCACGCGAATCTTCCTAAGCAGTCACCGTCATGGTGGGCACCCGTAATGGTTGCGTTCGCGGTGATCGGCTTGATCGTCGTAGTTGCTGCATACGTGACGGGCGGCCAATACCCCATTCCCAACGCTGGAAACTGGAACGTAGGCCTTGGCGTATTCTTGATGCTCATAGGCTTCGGCATGACGATGGGCTGGAAGTAGCGCCACTGCACCGATCGGGCAGATTACTGCATCCAACGACGAGGTGTAGTAAGCGACAGATGTAGTGATCGATAGGCGTAGTGAGCAAGCAGTTTTATTGAGCATCGCTCATACATAAGCAGCGGCACACGCGCCTTACCGGCGTCACATATCCTTGACGCTTCATATACGTACTGGAACGAATAGCATCGCACCGTAAGCGATCCCACCCAGAGCGATAACTACAGCGCCCGACGATACGACGTCGCGTATAAACTCTCTGCGCCGCGTACGGGCTGTGCGAGCTGAGCGCATCCACGCAAACCCGAGCACTATCCCTGCAAGTAAGCCGCCAATATGCGCCTGCCAAGCCACATTTGCTGCGAAAACACCCCACACTAAATTGATCCCAAGGAAGATCAGCATGCTTTGGGTATTGCGCCAGTCGCGCCAGTTAATTGCGAGCCACACCCCAAATAAGCCGAACACCGCACCGGACGCACCTACCGCCGCGATCCACGGGTCGCCCGTCAATGCGGAGGTGACCACCATTGCCACATTCCCTGCAACAGCCGAACATAGATAGGCGAAGATATATCGCCAGGCTCCTAACGCGCGCTCTAATCCCACTCCCACGAAATACAGCGTGATCATATTGAACGCTAGATGTATCAACCCTCCGTGCAAGAAGGCAGACGTTAAGAACCTCCACGGCTCACTCAAGGCGTAGGGCACAAAAAACATCGCCGCGTTCAGCACGTCAGGAAGAATGCGGGTAATAACGTACACAACGACATTGATGGCGATAATTGCGCCAGTGATTGTGGAACGCCCGAAAAGTTTAGTCTTCAATGTCAATAGAATTGATGACGACGTCTTCCACAGGGCGATCCATCGGGCCAGTCTTCGTGGTTGCAATCGCGTCTACAACTGCTTGAGAATCCGGATCGACAACGCGGCCAAAGATCGTATGCTTACCCTGCAGCCACGTGGTTGGGGCGACGGTGATGAAGAACTGGGAACCATTCGTGCCCTTGCCAAGACGCGTTCCTGCATTCGCCATTGCGAACACGTATGGAGAGGAGAAGTTCACTTCGTTAGAGATTTCGTCATCGAAGGTGTAGCCTGGGCCGCCAGTGCCGTTGCCGAGTGGATCGCCGCCCTGGATCATAAAGCCCTCGATCACGCGGTGGAATATCACGCCATCGTAAAGCGGGCGGGACGTCTTTTCGCCCGTCTTTGGATCCGTCCATTCGCGCTTACCCTGGGCAAGTTCGGTGAAGTTTGCTACCGTCTCAGGAGCATACTGTGGATAGAGGTCTACGGCGATATCGCCCATGCTTGTATGTATTGTTGCTTTCATAGGCTTCATTTTCGCACACTTAACTGATGTTTCCTAAGCACCCGAGTAGAGATTGGCTCTCAGAGAAACCGTGGAGCCGCCGTCTATCCGTGATAGGGCAGCAGGTTTTGATCCTTGTGTACACGGATAGCTGAATTTGCACGTCAATAGTACGGAAGTATGGTGCAAAGATCTTTCAGCTGTGGGAACATGGATAACGAGTAGTAGTAAATCCAGGCGCTCAATGCTTGGGGTATGGAGAGATCGTATGGGTTTGGTATCAACATCTTCGAAGAAGAAAGCGCAAAATGCCCTTGAAGGTACGGGCGACGTACTGCAGACTTTCGCCCAGCGCGCTGCGGACGCTGTAGACGACGCTCGGGAATGGGCGGCACCCAAGCTCGCCGAAGCCGCAGAGAAGCTTGCTCCTGTGGCGCAAGATGCACGTGAACGCGTGATGGACGCTACGAGCGCCGCCACGGTACGAGCACAAGATGCAGCAGATTTAGTAAGGACGGATTATTTGCCACGTGCTAAGCGTGCAGCTGGCGCAGTTGTGGCTGAAGCGAAAGGAGGCTCTGGAGATTTGAAGGGGCGCACAAAGGATATCGTGAAGGCAGCACGGAAAGAGCTTGAAAAGCCGGCGAAGAAATCGCATAAGGTACGCAATTTCTTCCTCAGCGTACTTGGTATTGGCGCTGCTGCAGGTGCAGGCTACTACCTGTGGAAGAAGAGCCAGCCAGTTGAGGATCCGTGGGCAGAGTCCTACTGGGAGGACGTAGCTATGCCAGAGGCAGCTGAAGAGGCTGTAGACAAGGCGAAGGACGCAGCGAGCGATGCTGCCGACAAGGCCAAGGATGTAGCTGGCGACGTTGCCGACAAGGCTGAAGAAGTCGTAGATGACGTCAAGGATAAGCTCAAGTGAGTGCTCACTCCTGTTGAGGTTGATGCCTCAGGGTCGCTGATCATAACGGTGGGGGCGGAACCTTAGGGTTCCGCCCCCACCGTTATGTATCTGCCGATCGCGGTTCGGCGCTACGCCTTGGAGCCAACCGTTATCGGGCTATAGGGCGCTTGTTGAGGAGTTGTGAGGTGCCAGCTCTGAACACCCAAGCAACGAACACTCCAAGCAACGAACACTTCAAGCAACAACTGGCAGCCAGCTTTCTGCTCGGGTCTGTTGATCATCTCGGCTATCCGTGCAAGTAAATTGACTTGGCCCTTCAACAACCTAGCCCAATTGCCTTGACCGTTTGTTTAAGGGTGGTAAACGGCGATAATCATCCCTACCAGTCGGCTACGCTAATCATCTCGGCGCGTCAGTGAATACACTCTAGGCGGGAAGAGCGCGCCAATTGCAACGGCTCCCAAGAGCAGTACTCCAACAAGCATCACCCCAATCTCCACATGATAGCCAAGGCCAACAAAGCCGAGGTACCTCTTACCCAACCAGATCCCGTAATATGCCACCACAGCACCCGGGAGCAGGCCGGCAGCCATCATCATAAACGATGTGGCAATCGAGAACTTCCGCCGGAATCCGGGCGGCGCGCCTACAGCCACCACAGTATCCATATCGGCGCGCGCCGCCCGCGAGATCATCAGCGTAAGAATACCCGCTACAAACAACGTGAGCGCCACCGCAATCCCCGTCGCCACAAGTGGGAGCATAAGCATCACGAATCGAGGAGCCGCAATCTTCATCTCTGCAAGCCCGTCTACCGTATCAAACAACGCCGGAGCAGGATCGCGATCGCTCCAGCGTACAGGTTCAGCAAAGCTCACGGACGCACCAACCACGATCGGCTTTCCACCGAATTTTTCCGCCGCAGCCGGAGAGAGAATATATGAGACCACTCCCTGATATGGAAGCACCCTAGCAACCGGCACAGAATCCTCTGCATCGATCTTATTGACGATTACTGCAACAGTGCGGTTCTGAGTGTATCCTCCGCCCACTCCTGCAGCCGAAGCAGCGGCATCAGCTTCGGTGTAGTCGTCGAGTTCAATTGATGTGAGCGTAGTAGTGGCATCAGTATCTCTATCCCAATGCATTACGTTAAGCGCGGTGCTGGGGTCCGATTTCTGTACCAATACACCACCGGCAGCAAGTACTTTACCCGCGAGCGCACGATCAGCATCATCAAGCAAATTGATGGCATCTACCTCCTCACGGCTGAGAATCATGCCGTTGAGGCCAATCGCCGTGACGTCCTCACCCCATTGATTCCACTCGGGTTCCACATCCATATCCCTGTTGCCGGTGAGATAGGTGGCCTGCCCAAAATCTGCCGTACGGATCGGATCGGCTGAAGCTATCGGGCGAACCTCATTGATCCGTTCGAGAGTCAGATCATATACCTCCCTCAAATCGCCACCCGCCTGCTGGGCTGTGAGCTCTATGCGCGCGCCACCTTCAGGGCTGAAGGCAACGCGTTGCAACATGCCGTCCGTCAATGTAGATAGACCAATGGTTCCGGCGAGCATTCCGCCCACAGTCACGAGCGTAATACCCGCTACCGCAGCACCTGAGCGATTCATATTTCGCGCAAGATTACGCGCCGCAAGCCGAGAGGCAGGCGTCCTACCAAAGATCTTCGCTACCACCATCACGAACACGGGCGCCGCGGCAGCAAGCGCAATCAGACCGACTGCCACAATGATAGGAATCCACGGAGTAGACCAGTTCCTATCACTCTCTAGCATCAGCGGCGTAACAACGGCTGATGCAATGCCAATCACGAACGGAATCACGCCAAGGCGAATAGACACTTTCCGGAAGTCATTACGTGCACTAAGCACCTTCACAACGTTCACACGCGACGCGACCACAGCGGGTATCAGCGCAGCGAGCAAACCGAGCAACACCGTCACACATAACACTGCTACAACCATGGAGAAATCGAAACTCGTGGGGATGCTCGTAATACCACCAAGAGCGATCGTCAACACAAGATTGAGAACCAGGCCGAGCACAGCGCCTGCAACACCAATGATTAAGCCCTCCCACAGCATGATTGCTGCGAGAGTCTTGGGTATGGCGCCAACCGCGCTGAGCTGGGCAAGCATCCGCTCATTTCGCTTTGCTGCGATCGTGAACGACGGCGAAATAATGAATATCACCTCGAGAATACCCACTGCCGTCAACGCCGAAACCGCAGTGTGATAAGAAATATCCACTGCGTCTCCGCCCACGAGCTCCGCCGCGTACTGTTCGTTCTCCGCCGGCGGGTTTGCGATCACATATAGCGACTGTACAAGTAACCCGTATTCGTTGAGCTCCTTGATCTGCGCCCATGTAACTGGCGCATCGCCCCTCACTTCCACACTAGAGTAAGCCGACGTCGTGAGCATATCCCTGAAAGTGACGCTGCTTTCGGACTCTGCCTCTTCGTCAAGGCTGATTCCCGTCTCAATCTCGCCCACCACAACATAGGGAATGAAGTCTCCTCCAACACCAGAAGAATAGTCCGGTGAATACAAGGTGTCGCCAATGTGCGCGCCTGTTGCCACCATCGCCTTGCGATCCAGCGCTATCTCGCGGGGAGACGACGTATCCTCCACCTTTTGAGGAAGCCGCCCATCTACCAGCATGGCTTGGTTTTTCGGGGTTAAGACGCCGTCATGGTAGTAATAGCCGTCACCTCCTGTGCGTGAAAGCTCGGGCACGTCTACGCCGTCTTCTCTAAATGAAGCCACGTTAGGCGCAACGATTTCTCCTACCGTATCGAGCACAGACTCGTTCATATAAGCCGGATAATCCGTGCTCGGCATAGTATTCGCGTCGAGGTTCTGCGGGCCGGACACCGAACCGCTAGTGTTTTGCGCAATTGGCCCTGTATCAGTGAGATATATGCGTGCCTGCAGGCCGTCTTGTTTGAGTTGCATAGACGACGGTGTGGCTGCTCGCCACACAATGAAAAAGGATACGAACCCCACGGTTACCGCCAGAAGGAGAATCGCGAGCGTCGTCATTACCTTATGGCCGCGCAGATCACGCCAGGCCAACCGGAATGGAATACGCATCTTAGACTCCTTCCGTATGTTGGGGATCAATCTTGCCATCACGCAAATAAATCACGCGATCCGCCCATCCTGCGAAGCGAGCCTCATGGGTGACGAGCAGTACCGTGGATCCAGCCTCTGCCTTTGAACGTAGTATGCGCATCACACCTTCAGAGAGGTTCGAATCAAGGGCGCCCGTAGGTTCATCTGCGAGAAGGATGCGATCTTCGCCTATGCAGGCGCGGGCGATCGCGGCTCGTTGAGCCTGGCCACGAGAGACTTCGGCTGGGAAACGGTCTGCGGCGTCACTAAGCTCCACAGATGCGAGGCTTTCTAACGCGATCTTTCTCGCTTCCTGTTCTTTCACGCCATCAAGTTCGAGCGGGAGTGCTACGTTCTCCGCTAGGGTGAGCGTGGGGATCAAGTTATAATCCTGGAAAACGTATCCAATTGAGGTGCGCCGGATTTTTGCCCGTTCGGCGATACTTAAAGCCGCGATATTACGCCCAGCGATATTTACGATTCCCGAATCAGGAGAATCGAGACCTCCAACGATGTTGAGCAGGGTAGATTTTCCCGAACCGGACGGCCCCATAACGGCTACGAATTCACCTTTGGCGATGGACGTGGTGACGTGATCAAGAGCGTGGATCACTTCAGATCCATTTCGGTGGGTTTTCGTCACATCGATGAGCTCTATCATCGCCCCGGATACTGGCGGACGTGCCGAGGGATCGGCGTTAACATATAGAGGGTTCTGTTCGATAGGTGTGGTCGTCATGATGCGTTCCCTTCATTGCTAGCTTGTGGGGTGATAGGCCGTGTGCTCGGGGTTGAAGCGTCGTGAGAACGGGGTACGAGGGCATCGCGATTTCGAGCTTTCGCGATAATGCCTTCGATATGGTCTAGCCATCTGCCTTCTGCTTCAAGTTCGAAGATGTGACGCTCGGCCAATAGTTGCGCTGTAAGGTTTTGCTCCGGAATATGGGATAGGCTGCGGGTGATTTCGCGAAGTTGGGCGATTGTAGCCATCCGCTGCTCGTGGATGAGCGAGGCTAGGCTGGGTGCAATAGAATCAGCGTGAATGCCAGATCTATTGCTAGAACTCGCGTCTTGTGGGGCGCCCTTGCCGGGCTGCTCGCCGTGAGCCTGACCTTGGGTGCCTTCAATATGAGCTTCGAGATTGGCTAGGACAGCAATACGCATCACGAGTTCGTCTCTGGCCTCGGGCACTCGCCGCACGGGCTGTGAAATCCATTGCCACAGTTCGCTTCGGCCTCTTTCCGTGATGCCATAAGCTGGCGCCGGGCGGGTATCGTTTACTTCGCCCACTATTTCGGTGAGCCCATCGCGTTCGAGGCGCTGCACAGTTTGATACACCTGCCCGATATTCATTGGCCAGATGTTATTGGTGTTGTTCTCGAAGGCCGTTTTGAGCTGGTACACCGACGCTGGGCCTTGATCGAGAAACATAAGTAATACATGCTTAACCGACACGTCTTCTCGCCTCCTTTCGTAGACGTTTACTGGAGTGTGTAGATGTTTGGCTGAAGAGCCCGGGCTTTTCCACGGATCAATCAGGCTGCCGTGACGAAGTGGCTTGTAGTTACCCAGTAATGATTACATGGTAACTATGGTGTTTGGCTGGCGCAAGTATTTGGAGTGCTCCCATAGGATGACGTTCAATATAGACGACGGCCAGAATGACCATGGGAGTAGTAAAGCTATGGCAGTAATACGCGTAGTTGGCGCGGCAATTGTGCGCGAGGGCAAGATTCTGTGTGCACAGCGAGGTAGCGGCAAGAGCCTTTCAGGATATTGGGAGTTCCCCGGCGGCAAAATTGAAGACGGCGAATCTGAGCAAGAAGCGCTGATGCGTGAGATACGCGAAGAACTTCGCTGCGAAATCAGCATCGGAAGGAAAGTTGCAAGTACTCGCTTTGCCTACGATTTCGCAGAAGTTGAGCTGAACGTCTATCTGGCACAACTTCGCGGTCAAGAGCCAGATAATACTGAACACAAGCAACTTGCATGGGTGGCGCCAGATCAGTTGAGCAGACTTCGCTGGGCACCAGCCGATCATGAGGCCGTAGCCAGGCTGGCTGAAATGACGTTGTAACGAAGATAGCAATCTCCGGGCGAACATCACGTATCGCACGCGCGAAGTCAAAAAACAAAGTACCGCGCGGATCACGTGCAGCTTTGATCAAAGTCTGCTTCGCTCACCGGCGTATAGTATCCACCGAGACTCCAAGTTCAGACGCCGCTGCACCTATTTGCACCCTATCTTCAACAAGCGTCATCCAAACCCCTCAAGTGTAGTAACCTTCGCCTAGGCAAAGGTTTACTGCGCTTGCGCTCGAATACCTTGGAAAAGGTTTTTCGAGTGATTTCGAAAAGCTTATCTTCGTCAATCCAATCAAGACCGTACGTATGCGATACTCCCATGGACAGATTCTACACAGAATCTGATCACCCACCATCCGCATTTGCTCGGCTGGATACCTTCGCGTAAAACGCTCGAACTACACTGAACGCCTGAAAAATGCGAGAATCCACATTTTTAAGGCCTTATTTTTGTAAATATCCACACTTTCAGGCGTTAACTCCTCATGAGCTCGTCGACGAGCTTTTTGGCGCCGGTTTGAATGACGTCCAGAGTGTCGTAGAAATCAGAAAGGTCACCATACCAAGGATCGGGCACATCCGTCTCGCGCCACATGCGGATCTTTGACGGATCCGCACCCACCTGCTTCGCCATACGAATGAGAGACGCGCGGTGGCTCGCCGTCATCGCAAGTATCAGATCCGACCCCAACAGCTCCTGGGCTGTGACCCGATGCGCTACTCCCACGCGACCCTTGCGATATCCTGCTTCGTCAAGCACCTTGCGTGCGCGGTGATCAATTCCATTGCCGTGCTCTTCGTCGCTTACCCCTGCCGATCGTACGCGCACGCCGTCTATCGCGGCACTGCCTGCAAACTCCCTCACCCCTGCAGCATCGCGAATGTTGCCTGCGCCGCTCACCAAACCGTGCTCGTCAATACCAGCGCGGGCGAACTCTTCGCGCAAAATGATTTCACCCATCGGTGATCTGCAAATGTTGCCAGTGCATACTACAAGGATTTCATAAGCCATATCGCAACCCTACCAGACACATCACCGATGTATACCTTGTAGTATATAGATCAACCATATAGTATATACGCATGGCATTGAGCATCAAGGATCAGGACACGGATAGGCTCGCCCGCGAGGTGGCTAGCATCGCAGAGGAATCTCTCACAGTGGCTATTCGTACAGCTCTTGAGGAGCGTCTGGAGAGAATCAAGGCTGCAAAGGCTCGTAAGAATCAGCAATCATTCGAAGATTTGCACAAGAGATACATCACCAAAGCACGTTCTTACAACGCCAGGCACATCAATACAGGCGTTATGCCAGAAGATATCGACGAGTTGTTGTACGACGAGAATGGTTTGCCCGCATGATCCTAGACACTTCTGCGATAATCGCAGTTATTACAGGTGAAGACGATGCTGAGTACTACTTGTTTCAGATGTATAACGCGCCCGAGTTGTTTATCAGCGCTGCCACGCTCACTGAAACGCTCATTGTAGCTTCTGCGAAAGACCACCTATCAGGCGGTGAACAGTTTTACGCCACTTCAGCACTCAACCTTATTCAGGATCTGAAGGTTTCAGTTGTTCCATTTACTGAGGACATGACCCATATCGCTCTTAAAGCATGGCTGCGCTTTGGCAAAGGGAGCCATCAGGCAAACCTCAGTTTTGGAGATTGCTTATCGTATGCTGCAGCGCAAGTCACGGGTCTACCTTTGCTCTACAAAGGTAACGACTTTTCACTCACTGATATTAGCAGGGCATAATTAGCACACAGCTCTTATTAGAAACGATAAGGCAAGAGCATGCGAACGCTTCCGCACTGCAGGCAACAATACGACGGCGCTTTAGAATTTCCAGAATCTCGGGCTACACGTGCTCTTGATCTGCCGCCTGTGGCCTGCTTCAGCTCACAAATTCACGATACTTCGCAGCGTCAAATATAAGATCCAACTCGCCAACCATTGAGCGTAAGCCCTCTGCGCCACAGAACTGTTTCTTAAAACTGTAAAGCCCGTCAGCGTCGTCTGCCATGAAAATGCCGCCCATATCGTATTCGTTCATGCCGCTACGGATAGCATCTTGAATCGCAACGAAATTCATTTGATCGTTCGGGCGCAGGTTACGCATCTCATTTGATGAGGCTGCATACATGTAGAACGCTTTGCGGTTGTAATTCACGACGATTGAACTGGCGAGTACTTCGCCACTCTCATGCTTGGTGATATACAAGCGCGCTCCGGGAAAGGCGTATAGCAATCGCTCGAAGTATTCGCGTGGCCGATGAGTGATTCCTTGGCGCTCAGCCATTACACCAGTCAGCTCGTAAAAAGCATCAAGCGCAGCACTGAAATCCGTATCAGCCACCGTAACCGAGCTCGTAGATATACCGGATTTGAACGGCTTGCGAATCTTCCCACGCGTCTTACTCGGATAGGTTTCAAGCACTGTATCTGCATCTTTGCCCACAAGGTCTGCCACCATATTCATAGGTGGTTGAGAAAAAGCGTGCGCATCCGTTTCTTCCATCGTTCGCAACACAAAAGCACCATCATTCCACGGCACTGCACGTATTCGTTCAGGCAATTCGGGGGCGGTGTATGCCATTTCTGGATCGATACGGAGCACAAACCCGTGGCGCTTTTCAACCACCGGCGTCGCTTCCTCTACAAGGCGCTCCACAAGTCCGAGATCACGGAAATCACACACAGGGCCTCGCGGCGCATACAGGAATGCGCTCTCTCCGCCGTCATTAGATATCGAAATGATCGACATTCCAGCCGCAATTTCGCCGTCATCTCCGCGCAGATACACATAGTCTGCGCTCCAGTTATCCTTGACCTTCGCCCAGTTTACCGACTGCATCATATGGCCATAGGGGCTGTGCGCTACGAAGTGTTCGTATTCAGCAAGTAGCTTTTCGGCATCTGAACCGTTTACGTCTATGACGGGCATCGGGCTCCTTCACGAGTTCGTTACGTTGTATTGCTGGTAAGGCTCTGACGCCGATTCTACCTGGAGACGCCGCCGAGTTTGGCAACTCGCGCAACGATCGCCTTCGCGGCGGCTCGAGCAGCCGCGGGCGAGACATCCGTAGGAAGCCCTAGACTTCGATGGGTAAGTTCACCAGCAATGCCTTGCTCCTCGGGCACGAAGTACGCTTCGTCATCCATGCTTCCCGGAAATAGTATCGTGTTATACCAACGCACAGCACGCACAGCATTCTCACGCGAAGCGCTGCGCGCAGCATTGGCCTCAGTTTCGTTCTTGAGGAGCAAAGGGAACAGAAGCAAGGGCTGGGGTTCACCTTTGAGTGCGCTGGCGGGAATCGTAATACCGGGAGCGTTCACCAACTCCTCCCTATAAATCTGTACGATGCGGCTTCTATGCGCGAGGTTAGCATCGATACGGGTGAGATGCTCCATGGCGGTTCGAGCAACCCAATCGGTGATCGCAAGATTGGGATACTCAAGCTTACCTTGCTGTTCTGCCTCCGTAGTAGGTGGCTCGAACAAGCGAACCTTCTGCAAACCTTTACGCAGCGCAAGGCTGATACTGCGCGGGAGGCGTGCAAACGCTCTGATCTGGGTGAGATACATCCGTGCGGCGAGCCCCACGCGCGGATCTGGTTTATCAAGCGCAGACAAAGCCACACGGATAGCGTGATCAAGCTCAGCATCACGCGCCGCCAGTGATGGATTCACCCACAGCGCACCACCAAACCGAGTAGCTGAGAGTATCTTGTCAACCCCGAATGAATGAACAGACACATCCACGAGCGGCTCAGTGTTACGCCCACGCGCTATCAGGGTGACGCCGTGTGCATTGTCTTCCATGAGCAGCGCACCGAGGTGGCGCGTACGCTCTGCCAGCTCTACATCTGCGGCGGGATCAAATATGCCAAAGGTATGCTGCAACACCACTGCACAGATTGGTGGAATTTGGCCATAATCCTTAGGTTTCCAACTGCTTTCCGCTGTGGTTGTGGTTAGGTTCTCTACTGGGCGTCCTTCTAGGAGGAGCCGAGAATCAATCGCCAGGGTATCTGCATCTACATCCGCATAAACCGGCCGCAAGCCAGCGGCAGTGATCGGATCCACTGCTGTACAGCAGGTGAAAAGCTGCGTGAGCACAGCGCCGTCACCACGAACAGCGCGCAGCGCATCGAAGACGGCACGCATACCGTATCGCGCCTTGAATACCGGATACCAGTCTTGTGCGCGTGTGCCACTCTTTTCCGCGAGGATCGTTTTCAACTGCGTTACAGAATCCGAGTGCGCCATGAGTCAACTATACGCCTGGCAACCAGACACAGGCGTATCATAACGTTTACGAGGAGTGGATACGGGAAGGTGCGCACATCAATGGATCGTTTTCAGCCAGTGATTCTAGGTGGAGATATAGGTGCGTACGCTCTCGCGCGCGAGCTCCACGAGGCTTTTGGAGTTCGCTCTTTACTGGTTACCGCCCATAACCCACGCGCCATACAGGATTCCGCAATTCTTGAACGCCACGAGTTTGTTCATGCTGACGAAGATTCCCCGCTCGCCAATGAGCTGATCCGCCTCGCAAAACAGCACTATCAAGCCCATCCGAATGTGCCTTTGCTCCTGCTTGCTAATACTGACTGGCGCATCGATGCCCTCTCCAAGCACCGCGATGCTCTCGAACGGTACTATGCCATGCCCATGCCTCATCGCCACACGATCGCGAGAGTTATGAATAAAGAAGGCTTTGAAGCGATTGCGCGCACTGTGGGAATGCAAGTTCCCGCAACGCTATACCAAGACTTTTCCAACGCCGATTCTCCCGATTGGGCTCCCGAGCCTCTTCCTGACGAGATGTCGTTCCCGATAGTCGCCAAGCCAGCAGATAGCTCAAAGTACGAGCACCTCCAATTTGCGGGGCGCCAGAAGGTCTATCGGATTGACGACGCTGATGAGCTCAACCAACTGTGGATGACTCTTCGCGATGCTGGTTTCACAGACACATTCTTGGCTCAGCAACTCATTCCCGGCGATGATACTGCGATGTACTCCGTCACTGCTTACGTAGATCAGCATCGCCACGTGACGATGATTTGCTCAGCGCAAGTGCTCCTCGAGGAGCATCATCCCGCAATGCTTGGGAATCCCTGCGCTATGATTACCACACCTATACCGGAGTTGCTCGAGCCTGCGAAGCGTTTTCTAGAAAGTATCGATTACCATGGCTTCGCGAATTTCGACGTTAAGCGAGATCCACGAACAGGAGAGTTTTATTTCCTCGAAGTCAACCCACGAATAGGCCGCAATAGCTACTACTGTGTGGGCGCCGGAATCAACCCTATGGAAGTAATGGTGGCTGATGTTTTCGACGGTGCTGAGCTACCAGAACAAGTAGCTGCACGGGAAAGCCTCTATACAATCATTCCCTGGTTACTTCTGCGCAAATACATCGTAGATAAGGCGCTACGTAGCAGAGTGCGGCGATTGATTTTCACCACAAAGGTGGTCAACCCGCTGCGCAATCCCCACGATTCTGCCCTGCGGCGCCGCAAACACCGAATCGGCACGGAAATTGGCCTTGCGAAGAGGTTCAGAGAGTATTACCCGAAACCTACATCAACGGGTTTCTAATCGGTCACCGATGCTCGTCTCGTACCAGACCCTCCCCTACAGCAGGGCAGCAAACACCTCTCCCAGAGAATCGTGAATCACAAGATCCGCTGCACTATCAGCAGGGGTGGCGCTCTTATTGATCAACACTAGATGTGAACCATGAAAAGAATGGATCATGCCCGCCGCTGGGTACACATTAAGCGATGTTCCGCCTATGATGAGCACATCAGCTTCGCGAATCGCCGCGAGCGCACCGGATACCACGGCGTCATCAAGCGCCTCCTCATAGAGCACGACGTCCGGTTTCACGATGCCGCCACACTGAGCACAGTGCGGCACACCCTCTGTGGCAAGAATGAAATCGAGCTCGTACGCTGCCCCACACCGCATGCAATAGTTGCGATGCACCGAGCCGTGAAGTTCATACACGCGATTTGAGCCTGCCATTTGATGGAGGCCATCGATGTTTTGGGTGACGACGCCACTCACCTTCCCGCTACGTTCTAGCTTGGCCAGGGCACGGTGCGTATCGTTCGGATGCGCGTCAGGGTAGAGCATTTTGGTGCGGTAAAACTCAAAGAAGTCCTCAGGGTGATTCACAAAGCACGAGTGGCTGAGCATATATTCGGGCGGGTATTTCCCTCCAGACTCTATCGTGTACAGCCCCGTATCTGATCGAAAATCAGGGATGCCGCTCTCAGTACTCACGCCAGCTCCACCGAAAAAGACGGTACTGTGTGAGCCTGCCACCATCTCACCGAGCTCAGTTATCAGGCCTTCGCGACTGTGATCCACTCGATTCACTCCTCGCTCTTTAGCGTATGTCCAGAATCAACGATTGTTTTCCGCACAAGAGCGTCCAAGGAATCAACCACGGCTGGATCTTCTACGAGGAGGTCCTTGTGTACAATCGAAAGTTCTGTGCATCCAGTGATTACTGCTGATGCACCATTTGCCTTGAGTTCACCGATTACACTATAAAACTCTTCGGCTGGCGGCTGCAGCCCAGCTTTGACGTAATCATATATTATTGTTCTTCCGGCGCGATAGCTCAGCAACAGTCTCTATTACGATATTGATCACCGGAACGTGAACAGATTCTTGTACAGCCGCGAAAAACCTCGTCGCTGTATTGCTAGGCACGGTTTCCGTCCCGCACAGTGTACTGCGAGGTTATGTCATCAGACAGCGCCCACGCCGTGTTGACGTCAAAATCTTGAGCAGTAACCGCTGCTGCCTGCTGCTTGCCAAAGGCAAGTTCTGCTCAATAGCAACTCTACACGGCCAGCTAATGCCACCTACTGGTGTTTCTTCGCGGCTCTCTCTGCTTCAATTTCCGCTTGCTCAGCATCAAGGCGCTCTTGTGCCATCTTCAGGTTTGGCACAAGAAGAACCCCGTCCGGCACATCGGGCAGCTCAAAATCTAGCCCGAAATTCTCCTTGTTTTCGTTCGCGTCCATCGTTTTCGCTTCCTTAAAGCCGACTCAGCACTACGCCAAGCCGGCACAATAAACTTTATTTGTACCGTATTGGTAAACGGCTATGGCTGCGCGGCATCACTCACCGCCAGCGTCGTCTACCATCTCATCGGTGACGACTCGGCCATCGTGAACCGGGCGGATAAGCTTCGACAAATCGAAACCCTGAACTTCCGCTTCGGTAAGGTATTCGGTGAGCGTTGATTCAGAAATCTTTGGCTCACGGGCGAGTACCCACAAGTTTTCATGATCGGGCGTGCCCACAAGTGCAACCTGGTAGTCTGGATCGATTTTCAACACCCAATAGTCGCCACTAGTGAATGGAATCCATCGAATGTACTTCGGTAAGAAGTTTACTGTGAGTTGCCCTGGCTCACCATCAACAGGGGTCGCTTCAGCTATCGCCTGATCCGGTTTGCCCTCTGCGTCGAAGGAACGGTTATCGACGCGGATCTTACCGTCGTCTTTCAAAGAATAATGGGCGGTGACGTTTGTAGCGTTCGCATCCTCCCACTTCAATGGAAGGCGCGCAATTTCGTACCACAGGCCAAGGTATCTTTCGAGGTCAAGTGTCTTGACGGCGGTGACGCTCTGATCTGTCATATCAACCCTTCGCTTGATCACTAAAATGGTGTGTACACGATGATGCATAGTTCTTTCGCCTATGCGTCGTTACTTCTACAACCACGCGAAGCCCGCCCCTATTCCAGCATCTCACCAAACAGCGCAGTAGATGCTTGATGCGTAATGACGACGCTGCCCTGAGATGCGCCGCCCCTAGATACGCAGTACGGTTACCTACCGCATCTGGAACTCGCGGCCACTTCCTTCCCAGCCCGTCTCTTCAAGCAGACCTGGGCGCGCAGTATCACGATCGATACGCCACCCTGGATCGGTGAGCATTCGCGAAATCGCTAAACCTACACCGATTGCAAGAATCACGAAGAACACCTGCGTCAGCGGCTCGGCTGCCATGCCAATCTCGCCGTCAGAAAGGTGAGTGAGAGCGGAGAACAGCGGTACTCCCGGAATCATGATCACCACGGCCGGCACCGTGAGGGATGTGCGCGAATATCTGTATTTGCTGATCACCGAAATAAAGTGAGCGATAATACCGATAGCAATGGCAGCTAAGCCTGCAGCGGCTTGGGGAATCACACCTTGAGCCACAAAGAACAAGCGGCCAACATTCACAACTGATGCAACCAAAGCCGCCCAGAGCGCTATCTCTAAGCGGCAGGAAAACAGAATCGCAAATCCGAGTGATGCTACAAATGAACACAGTGCCTGCATCGGGTATAGAGCCAGACCACTGACCGCGAAAGTGGTAGGCGGATCAATGTGCCACTGAAAGAACGTAGAAAGAAGCCATACGGATGTGCCGGCCGAAATCAACAGCAATAGTACGTACGTCATGCGCGAAATTCCGGCAGAGAAATCCATACGTACCAAATCGAGAATCGCCGTCACCAATGGAAAACCGGGCACGAGATACAGCACCGCTGAAATAATACCTTGCGGGTGCATGCTCGACACCACACCGCTCATGAAAAGCACCTGCGTGCCCAACATGTAGATCAGCGAAGAAACAAGCCCGCACAACATCCATGTGCCGAAATGGTTTGCTCCGCGATGCAGCATGGCACGGCGCAGCATTTGCCCGAAAAACGCGGCAATGCCTACCATCGTGCATTCCACGAGCCCTCCGTGGTTAAGGAAGCAGAATCCCGCGCACGCCACGCCCGCTGCTAGCCAGTTCACCAAGGCATGATATGGCGCTGGTTTGGCCACGATTTCGTCGAGTCTGTGTTCGACCTCCTCCACGAGCATGCCAGGTTTGAGGGATCTGACGAGGTAACGCAAGTCGTCAAGCCGGGCAGCGTTCGTGCCAAATACGCGCTGTTCGTGAGATTCAGTGCGGAAGGTTCCGTGTGCGTATGCAGATGTGACGATTTCCGAGAACGTCACCTGCGAATGATGTGCCTCAATACCTATCGCATTGGCAAGGCGAGCCATCGAAAGCTTCACGAGATACGCGCTAGCGCCAGCGGCGAGCAAGGTACGCCCAAGGCGAGCGACCACGCCTGACTGTGCTGCGAGGCGGTCACGCAGACGCCGTAGCTCTTCGTGCTCCGCGCCATGGGGATTGAGGGTATCGGCTTTCGATTCTACAGCTGCCTGGGCTGCAGGAACGGCAGTTTTCGTGGTGCCTTTCTCCATGTTTTCTTCGCTCTTGTCTGTGTAAGTTTCTTTATCTATTGCCATCATCAAGCACCACACGACACAAAATAGACTACTGTTTTCTCACTTTTCGCCGTCACGAGCTTCAAGAAGCATGCGCCAAGCACACGGCGATAATCAAAGACCGCACCTCAAGCCCGAGAAGGCGAGAATCGAATCCGCTAGGTCTTCATCAGCGCAGACGCTGATCTGATATGTGCTAGAGCGGCAGCTTAGAGGCCGCCAATCACCTGGGCTATCAAGATCTTTCCAACCATAGCCGCTGGATACACCAAGGAATAACCGATCGCTACGCGCGGATCGAAATTCGTACGGTTGTTGGCATAAGCAAGAACCGCAGGCTGAGTTTGCGCACCGGCCAGCAAACCAGAAAGGCGAGTACCGCCCATCTTGAACCAATAGCGCATTACAAAATACAAGCCAGCGCCCACGGTGAGGGTTACAGCCATACCCACAAGCAAAATGCTGAGCCATACACCAGAGGTGAATGCCTTAGCGATCTGGCCACCAGCGTTATATCCCGCCTGAGCCAAGAACACAAGAAGACCGAACTCGGAAAGCACCTGGCAAGCGGTATATGGCAAGGCGGTAGGGAACGGGCCAATACGGCCAATCTTGCCGAACACCAAGCCGACGGCGAGGGTACCCGCAGCCGAACCGATGGTGAAATACTCTCCTGAAGGAGTCAAAATGGGAAACTCGCCAATCAGCAGGCCAAGCACCATGCCCAAACCCAAAGCGACGGGATTGATCGACGTCAACCCAGTAGAAGAATCGCCAAAGTATTTCGAGATCTTATCCATGTTCTTCGTGGGGGCAACGACGCGCACGCGGTCGCCGAGCTGAAGCACAAAATCCGCATGGGCAAGCATATCGGTATCGCCTCGGCGTATACGTGAAAGCGTAGCCTGGAAACGCTCATCAAGAGCTAGTTCACCAACAGTCCTTCCGGCAAGCTTGGGATCCGAAATGGTGATACGGCGGTAATCCCAGTCGGATCGATCCGCGTCCAGAGCGATGGATGAGTTGTGGCCGAGCTCGGAGATCACCTCTAGCACCACGTTTTGCGGGCCGACGATCGTAACGAGCGCTCCCTTGGTAAGCTTCGTATCAGCCGTGGGATAAATCGTAGGGCCGTCTTCTTGTTCCTTCAGGCGAGAGAAGCGCACGTTGCCGTGCACATGTGCACGGATATCACGCACGGATGGAAGATCCTCACGCTCAACACGAATCGTACGTGAAATCAGAGTCACGGGCCGATCGGTATCGTATTTGCCGTAATGGAGCGCGAACGTCGCCATGATCAACATTCCGAATACGCCAAACAGGTAGGCGATCGAGTACGCCACAGTGGCAGACTGTGTATCTCCAGACGACGCACCCGCCGCTGCGAGTGCCGGCGTATTCGTTAGCGCACCGGCAAAGGTACCGCCAATCATCGCCGAATCCATGCCAACCGCTGAGCCAAGAAGGTAGGCCACAACGCCGCCTGCGATAAGCACGACGAGCGTCATCATCATAATGCCCAAAGACTGCTTGAGGGATGAGAAGAAGCTATTGCCTGAGTTGATACCGATGGCAAAAGCAAAGAGTGCTAGACCAAGGATGCCAAATTCTTGGGGGAAGTGTTCCACCATGTTAACGCCCTCGGCAGTGCCCCATGCCGAAATGCCAATAGCGAGAAAAAGTACAGCCGCGGCGCCTAAACCAATTCCTTTGATTCGGAAGTGGCCGATGTACATTCCTATACCGATCAGACCGAATAGCACCAGAACCGGCTGGCTAGCCAGGTATTGGAATGCTGTTTCCACGGTGACTCCTTTATATAGACGCTCTCGCTGACGACGTTTGCCATTGTTTCACACAATCTGACGGCTCAGGAAAGCCCAAAGTCTGTGGCGTTGGAGAAATCACCATCGTTCTACAACGAAATGCGCCGTTTCGGCACTACTCATAGGATGAAGTACCTACGAAATACAGAGCATAGGAAAGCGGGGGCGCGTGCCCACAAGCATACGCGCCCCCGCCCTCATCAACTGAAGAAGCCTATTTTGCTTCCACAACCTCCACTTTGATGTTGGCCACGATATCATCGTGCAACTTCACTACACCGGTGTAGGAACCGATCGATTTAATGGTGGTTGCGAGATTAACGGAGCGGCGGTCAATCGCCTTGCCGGTAACCTCTGATGCAGCAGCAGCCACATCGGCGCTGGTAACAGCGCCGAACAAGCGGCCATTAGCACCAGCCTTCTTAGCTACAACGATCTGTGCAGCCTCGAGTGCTTCGCGGGTTTCGCGTGCAGCCTCAATATCTTCGGTGGCACGCTTGCGGCGCGATTCGGCGATCTGATCGATCTGCTTCTGTGCACCCTTAGTCCACACGGTGGCATAACCACGTGGCACTAGATAGTTGCGAGCATAGCCGTCTTTTACGGTTACAACATCACCTGCTGAACCGAGGTTTGCAACCTCGTGTGTGAGGATAATCTTCATAGTAGGGCCCCTCCAATCAGCGTGTTGAGCTCGTGTACGGAAGCAGAGCCATTTCGCGGGCGTTCTTCACGGCGCGCGCGATTGCACGCTGCTCCTGAACGGATACACCCGTTACGCGGCGAGCACGGATCTTGCCACGGTCAGAAATGAACTTGCGAAGGGTTGCTGTATCTTTGTAGTCGATGTTCTCGACTCGGGCCGACTTCAGCGGGTTGGCCTTCTTCTTTGGCTTACGCAATACTGGCTTTGCCATGTGAATCCTCTTTCAAACAAATACGTTTTATGAATCTCAGAACGGTGGATTACCGTCGTCAAAAGCTGAATGCCCTTGCGGTTGTGCCCACATATCTTGGGCTGATCCACCGGCTGGAGCATTGTAGGAAGCACCACCTTGGGCGTATCCGCCCTGGTTGTAGCCTCCTTGGGAGCCACCATTTCCACCGCCAGTAACGCGAGTTACTTTTGCAGTTGCGTAGCGGAGCGAAGGGCCAACTTCGTCCACCTGCATCTCCACGGAGGTGCCCTGCGAGCCATCATTGCGCTGGTAGCTGCGGATCTGGAGCTTGCCAGTTACAACTACGCGCATCCCTTTCGACAGTGATTCCGTCACATTTTCAGCGTATTCACGCCATACGGAGCAGCGAATAAACATCGCTTCGCCGTCTTCCCACTGGCCTGTTGAACGGTTCAGTGTGCGTGGGGTGGAAGCCACCGTGAAGGATGCCACCGGAGTACCAGATCCTACATAGCGTAGGTCTGGATCAGCAGTCAGGTTGCCTACCACAGTGATAATGGGTTCGCCTGCCATAGTTACTCCCTCGCTAGCTCTTAGTCTTCCTCAACCGGAGCTGGCTCGTAGCGGAGCAGCTTGGTGCGAAGAACGGATTCATTGAGGTTCAACAAGCGATCGAGTTCTTGTGCAGTTGCCGGCTCGGCCGTCATGTACACAACTACGTAGATGCCTTCGGAACGCTTCTTGATATCGTAAGCAAGACGGCGCCTGCCCATGATATCCACTTTGTCAAGAGTGCCGCCCTCGTTAGGTACAACAGCGAGCATCTTCTCCAGAATTGGCTGCAGATTGCGTTCGTCAACCTCGGTATCGAGGATGATCATCATTTCATACTGACGCATATATACCCACCTCCTTTGGTCTTTACGGTCACGGTCCGTCCGTGACAGGAGGGTTATGCTACAGGTGCGCGCAGCGCTTAGGTTGGCACGCTACACACAAAGATTCATACTACCGCATTTCGAGCCGTGCCGCGTGCGTGATTCTTCACAACCACGCACAATAACAGCGTCACCCCAACATACAGCCTCACCCTTGGAGCTCACTCGGTGCCCCACCTTCTGCTGGTGGAGCTTGCGCGGGCGGAGCTTCTCCATCAGGTGGGGTTTGCTCGGGATTTTCAGGAGCCACGGTATCTCCGCCATCCGTCGGCTCCTCAACCGGTGCTGGCTCCTCAGGCTCGGGCGTTTCTTCACGTTCGGATTCGCGCGGCATCCGGTTTGTGCGGTCTTGACGCAACTCAGCGAGCAGACGATCCACACTGGGGAACTCCTGCGCATCCATACCGGCTACGGCGAGCTCCATATAGTCACGCCATATCGTGGCCGGGAAATCACCACCATAGATCACGTCGAGCCCACCAAATCCGGTGAGCACATCCTCAGCGCCACCTTCGCCGATTTGGTACATGTCTACAGCAGTTACAACCTGCGGGGTAAAGCCTACGAACCACGCTGATACGGGTCCGGTTGAAGTGCCCGTTTTACCAGCCGCAGGCCGTCCAATATCTGCTCCTGTACCTGAGCCAGATTCGATCACTTTCGTCATCGCATAGGTGCCAAGAGCTGCAGTGTCTTCCGAGATCACCTGCTCAGTCGTGGTATCGCCTTGGAACACCACATTGCCTTCACGATCGCGCACTTCACGTACGATATGTGCCACCGGCAGTTTTCCTTTATTCGCATACACGCTATATGCGCGCGCCATCTCTTTCGCCGTCACTGATGTGGAACCAAGGATATTGAGTGGCCCGTCGTCTAAACCGGGAGTATCTGGCGCTAATCCAAATTTCTCCGCCATGGCACGCGTATTGGCTGGCCCCACCTGCTCATTCATATAGACGAATGCGGTGTTTACCGAGTTTTCTACCATTTGCACCATGTCTACAATTCCGTAGTTCACGTTGCCAGAGTTGGTTACGCGTGTTTGAGTAGCAGGCAGCCACACGTCTGCGCGCCCATCGAAGGTGGCGTTGATCGGGATTCCTTGCTCCAACGCAGCAGCAAAACCAAACATCTTAAACGTTGATCCTGCCTGAGCACGATCTTGTGTAGCAGCATTGCGTTGGCGTTGTTGATAGTCCGCCCCGCCGTACATTGCATACACTTCACCGTTCGTAGGATTCATTGAATACAAGCCCACATAGTTATTCGATGGCCGAGAATCAGGCAGATTGGCTATAGCTTGCTCGGCATCAGCCTGCATCTTTTGATCGATTGTCGTCACAATCTCGTAGCCACCTTGATCTACGCGTGCCTTATCAAAGCCTGCTCCAGCAAGCTCGTCGTACACGGCTTGGAGGATGTATCCGGTAGTTCCTTGGAAATTGTTGCTCTGCTGCGAGGGATCAAGAGTTTGTGGCATGACGGCCGCCTGCGCAGCTTCAGCGTCAATCCAACCGTCGTCTTGCATAAGTTTCAGTACGCGATCAAAGCGTTGCTGGGCGCGGTCAGAATCTACCGCGGGATCCCAAGCCGAAGGAGCCGGAATGATTCCGGCAAGCAAGGCAGACTGGGAAAGATCCAGCTCTGCTGCAGACACCCCAAAATACGCTTTGGCTGCCGCTTCTATCCCGTATGCGCCGCGCCCGAAATAGATCGTATTGAGATAGTTGGTGAGGATCTCGTCTTTCGTCTGCTCTTTATCGATCTTCACAGCAAGAATCGCTTCACGCACTTTGCCTGGGAGTGTCGTCGCACCGCCAAGATAATAACGCTCTACATACTGTTGCGTAAGAGTGGATCCGCCCTGGGTGGATCCACCCGTCACGTTATTGGCGAAAGCCCGTGCAATGCCTTTGAGGTCTACACCGTTGTTTTCGTAAAAGGTACGATCTTCCGATGAGATGACGGCGTGCTGCACGTCGAGCGAAATCGCGTCGAGTTCTACGGCGTTGCGATTCACTTCCTGGAGGGTGCCCATTTGCGTCTGCGCATCGGAGTAATACACTGTTGAGGTTTGCGCGAGCGCGAAATCGTCTGGCGCTGGAATCTTCGTATTCACATACAGGCCAAACAGTGCGCCCATTGCGAGGGCGATAATCGTAATAAATGTGCCGAGCACGAACCGCCAGCTTGGAATCCAGCGGTGGATTGGCCCAAGGCCTGCACGCGGATAATTCCATCCGCGTTTTTTCACCGGCTTATTGCGGGTCTTCTTCGTTGAACTCTTAGCCATGAATCACCTTAGGAATCGGATGTGCCCGTAGATTCTTCGGGAACTGATCGTTTATTAATATGCTTAAAACGGCGCCTGTTGGCGCTTCTAACGGCGCTCGGTATCAGTTTCGTGATCGTCTTCAGTTTACGATCAGGCTGAGCTGGCAGCGAACGTACAGAGAGATTTGAGAGGCTCGATAAGGGATTGTCAAACTCCACATGCCCGAAGGCAACGGGTTTTTCTACGTCATACCACCCGTCAGCGTCACGTTTCGCGGCATCTTTTTCAGAGACGAAGAAGACGTCGAGCCACCTTGTGCGCGGATCGGCGTCAATAAAAATCGCTTTGAAGAATAGCGTCAACGGCACTGCAAGGATCGAGCCGAGAAGCCCCACAATCGCCGTCCACAAGATCAGCGAAAAAAATGTGATCGTAGGCGAAAGGCCTACCACATCGCCCGTAAACTTAGGCTGAATGAAGGTCTGTATCACAACGTTGATTACTGAATACACCACGCCCACCCATATCAGTGCGGGCCATCCCTGATCGAGTAGAGCCATAAGCATCGGCGGCACAACGCCAATGATGAAGCCGATATTGGGGATGTAGTTTGTGACGAAGGCCCATACACCCCACGTCCACACAAGCGGCACGCCAAGAAACTGTAAGGCGATAACGTCAAACACTGCGACGATCAGACCGAATACGGTAGAAATCATCCAGTAGTGGCGGGTGCGGCGCTCGAATCCGGAGAGTGCCTCAAGGAAGCCGGATTCCTTCTTTTGCATAATCTTCGAGCGGGCATCCATAGTGGTGGTATCGAGCGTGATAAAGAACAGCGCGATTACTGCTACAGCGATCAGGCCACCGATTGATCGTAAGCTGTCTACAAATCCCCACGCCCATGCGATCAGCGAATTGTAGTTCAGGCCGCGAAGCATATTCGTCAGATCGTTGGCGGTGATACGGTATTGCGCAAGGAAGGAAGTCGTTGAGTTAATAAGCTCTTGGAAGCTACCTGAATAGTGCACAAGCGTTTGAGGCACCGGAGTGAGCGACCATACGATAATCGTCACGGCTCCAACGAAAGCCACAATCAACACGGTAAACGTTACGGTTGCAGCTATCCAGGCTGGCACGCGATGCCGCATGAGGAATCGCCCAATCGGGCGAAACGCCAACACAAGTGTGATAGCAAGGAACACAGGGGCGAAAATATCGCGGATATAGAAGATGCCAGCAAGAAATGCACCAAGGAGGGCAAGGTTGAGGAGAAGCTGTGCGCCTTTAGAGCGTTGAGCAGCGTCAATCACCATGCGTTCACCTCTCTTTATTCCCCTCTGTGTGCCATTCTCCGCGTTCTTTCACATTCTAGCGGTTCTGCCACCACTCGATAAGACGCCGTGTGGCCTCGTCTTCGCCAAGCTCACCTTCTTCTATACGGAGCGCGAGCATGTATTTGCGTGCCTCGCCTACTTCTCGCCCCGGTTGAAGCCCGAGAATATCCATGATCTGCTTGCCGTCAAGATCTGGGCGAATAGCATCGATTTCTTCTTGCTTCTTCAGTTCGATGACGCGGCGTTCAAGATCATCTACAGCTGCTTGCAACCAGCGTGCCTTGCGCTTGTTCTTCGTAGTGGAATCGGCACGGGTGAGGCGGTTCAAGCGCTCATAGAGCTGGCCAGCGTCTGCTACATATCTGCGCACGGCAGAGTCAGTCCATTCTTGTTCCCCATATCCATGGAATCTCAAATGCATACCCACGAGGCGAGAGACGTCTTTCGTGGTGTGCTTATCGAAACGGAGCGCTCGCATCCGCGTGCGCGTAAGCCTTGCCCCCACAAGATCGTGGTTGTGAAACGACACTGTGCCGTCGGATTCAAATTTGCGCGTTGCTGGTTTGCCTACGTCGTGCATCAGAGCTGCGAACCGCAATACGAAATCAGGGCGAGGCACTGGGCCGTCGGCGTCCGTCTCTAAAGCAATGGCCTGATCGAGCACTGTGAGCGTGTGTTCATATACGTCTTTATGGCGGTTATGCTCGTCGGTAGCGCCCTGTAGAGCTGAAAGTTCGGGCAAGACGACGTCTGCTACGCCAGTATGTACCATCAGTTCGAGCCCTTTTCGCGGATCGTCTCCGATGATGAGGCGTTGGAGTTCGGCTTGGATGCGTTCTGCCGATACGATTTCGAGCCGCTTCGCCATTAGCTCCATTGCGTTCATTACCGCTTCGGATACGGTAAAGCCGAGCTGTGAGGCGAAACGGGCAGCGCGCATGATTCGTAGAGGATCATCGTCGAATGATTGGGTAGCCGGTGCGGGCGTGTTGAGTTCTCCGATTAAGAGATCTTCAAGCCCACCGCACGGATCTACCAATGTGAGTTCGGGCAGACGCACGGCCATTGCGTTCACAGTGAAGTCGCGCCGAGTGAGGTCACCTTCGAGCGTTTTGCCGTAATT
>JALFZJ010000015.1 GCA_022783665.1 Arcanobacterium sp. | reverse complement strand
TAAATGAATGCAATGTGTGTTCCTCTTCACGGCTGTGGCGGTGTTTTGGCAGACCTATGCGAGTATTTACAGATATGTGTGAATAGTTCGCAGATGTGTGTGAACGGACGGGATGCGTTACAGATCCAAAGTGCCTGATGGGATTTCGATCTCTATCGGCGTGAGCTGGTGTATCTGTGCGCTGCCTCCTGTGAGTTGCGCTGCGTGCTGCTGAAGGGGGTCGTAGTTTTCGCCCAGAATCTCGAACTCCACGGCGGTGCTTAAGTATGTGACTGCATGGATTGTGTAGCCGAGGGCGCGAACTTCTGATTCAAAACGCCCTGCGTTCGAATGTGGCAGGCGTATCTGAGCGCGTTGCATCAAGTGCTTGCGCAGTAGTGGGGCACCTCGAAGGCATTCACGGGCAGAGTCTGAATATGCTCGCACAAGGCCGCCCGTGCCTAACAGTGTGCCTCCAAAATACCGAGTGACGACGCAACATAGGTTTTCGATCTGCGTGCCAGTAAGTACGTCGAGTATGGGGCGCCCCGCAGTGCCGGAGGGTTCGCCGTCATCCGAAGAGTGAAGGAGGGGTCTTGCACCAGGCACGGCTATCACAAAAGCCGTGCAATGGTGGCGTGCGTCAGGGTAGTGTGACCGTACAGATTCGATAAAGGAGCGAGCCTCGTCAACGGAGTCGGTGCGCTGGATTCGGGTAATAAAACGCGACTTTTTGATGACGATTTCGTTAGTGAGAAGATGATCTTGTGCAAGGAGTAGTGACACAGCATCATTATCGCAAAATCCTTAATGTTGTGCGATCATGCACAAAGGCGAAATCCAGATAGCCTTGAGGTGGCTTCATGGGATAGAGTGTGTGTTTGTGCGTCTAGGTGGCAGCTTGGACAGATCAAAACACGTGAGATCGCCAGCTCTAATGAGCATCGAGGAATCGTTAGGGATTCCGAGCAGGACTTATGGAGAGCTAGCCGAGAAATACGACGTTTGACCATACAGTTTGACAATGTTGAAGTAAGGAGCGGTAGGAATGGCAGTTCCAAAGCGCAAGATGTCTCGCAGCAATACCCGCTCTCGCCGCTCCCAGTGGAAGGCTCAGCTCACCGAGTTGCAGACCGTAAAAGCCATTGGTGGCCGTGAGGTGCGTATCCCTCGCCGTCTGGCAAAGGCTGCACAAAAAGGCATGATCGACGCCTGATCGGTGTGATCATCAACGAAACTTTAGGTGGCTCGGAACATGAATCCGAGCCACTTTTTGTTGTGTGTGGGCTTCTCTCAATTACTGGCTCTACGCCCGAAGCCTGGACCCAAAACACTCGAATCATTCATCGACAACACAGGGTTAATAGACAATTTTGGTTACCCGGCCTGCCACGCAATGATCTCGTCAAGGACCGCATCTGTAATATTTGAAATCGTTTCATGAGAGATCTCGGTACCAAACGTGGCTGCTAGATGATGCTGAATCTCTCTGATCGTCATCCCTCCGGCATACAGCGAGATAATCATGTCATCCAAACCCGCCATGCGCCACTGACCGGGCGGGACAAGATGCGACTTAAACGTCCCAGCACGGTCACGAGCCTCAGCACTCGGACGATTCTGGCCTAAAAGTGCTCAAATAATGGAATTGCCTCGTTTCGCCTCCGGCATCTTGATATTAAGATACTATGAACGTAGGTGTTTAAGTGTGTTGGCGCTCAAACATCACGCTAGTGCATCGCTTTCAATGCCGTTCACAACGGCGTGACGGCACGGACTCTGCGCGCAAGCATGCTACGCACATGGCGGTGCGTACATAGCGGGTCACGCGAAACGAAAGGATTACCATGTCGCAAATGACAGGGCAAGCCATCGCAATGATTATCTATTTCGTTGCGATGATCATTATTGGCCTTTGGGCCTATACCCGCACGAAAAACCTCGACGACTATATGCTCGGCGGGCGCGATCTCAACCCTACAGTAGCCGCACTTTCAGCAGGAGCTGCAGATATGTCTGGCTGGCTGTTGATGGGTCTTCCTGGTGCGCTTTACCTCAGCGGTATTGTGGAGGGCTGGATTGCGGTAGGCCTGACGGCGGGTGCGTGGGTGAACTGGAAAGTCACCGCTCCGCGCCTGCGTTCCTATACGCAAGTCGTCGACAGCATCACGGTGCCTTCCTTCCTGGGAGCGCGCCTGCGCGATACGAGCCACCTTGTGCAAGTGGTAGCAGGCTTGATCATCTTCGTATTCTTTACGTTCTATGTGTCATCTGGCATGGTGGCCGGTGGCACCTTCTTTGAGTCGGCATTCGGTATGCACTATCACTTGGGGATGACGATCGTGGCGGGCGTCGTTGTGCTCTACACGCTCGTTGGCGGGTTCCTTGCCGTGAGCTGGACTGATATGGTGCAAGGCTTGATGATGCTTATTGCTCTTGTGCTTGTGCCGATCGTTGGCCTTGTTGCTATTGGTGGCTTCGGAGCGCTCGCCGAAGGCGTCAATGCCACGAATCCAAACTTCCTTGATTTGTTTGGTGGCAAGGGAGCGATATACATCATCTCCAACCTAGCATGGGGCCTTGGTTACTTCGGCCAGCCACATATTATCGTGCGTTTCATGGCGCTACGCTCACCGCAGGAGGCCAAGTCTGCTCGCCGAATCGGCATCGGCTGGATGATTCTTTCGGTGCTCGGCGCTGGCGGTACCGCGATGGTAGGTATTGCAGCTCATCACTATGGCATCTGGACCGTTGGCGATGATCAGGCAGAGTCGGTGTTTATCCTCTCTGGCCAGTACCTCTTCCCGGCCATCATTGCTGGCTTCATGCTGGCCGCAATTCTTGCAGCGATTATGTCTACAATCTCCTCGCAACTCTTGGTGACGTCGTCTGCAGTAGTAGAAGACGTGATGAATGCGAAAGGTAATCGCCCACGCACCGCGGCCTCAGGCATTACGACAGGCCGCATCATCGTGCTTGCCGTTGCGGTGCTCGCTGCCATCTTCGCTTGGTTCCGTACCGACTCGATTCTCAACCTTGTGGCCTTCGCCTGGGCAGGTTTTGGTGCCGCATTCGGGCCGATCGTGATTCTTGCGCTGTACTGGAAGAAGCTTACCTGGCAAGGCGCTCTTGCTGGCATGGTCTCTGGTGCAGTTGTCGTGGGTGTGTGGGGTACTTTCAAGTGGTTCGCGCTCTATGAAATCATCCCAGGCTTCATCATTGCTCTGCTCGCAGCATGGATTGTATCGAAGCTGACGTACACTCCGAATGAAGAAGTTGAACGCGAGTTTGATGCGGCAGTACGCCTAGCGACTGCCAGCCGAGAAGAGATCGATGCCGAGTTCGGCGCGGCGCGGCTCGGCACCCCACAGCTCAATCCGGATGGCACAATTCCATACCCTGAGAAATAGTGCAAGCGGATGTGTAAACAAGTGCCGATTGTGCAACAATGAAGTGTGCGATGAGGCGCGAGTCACAACGGCGTGGCTGAGCTATAATGTGCGGTTTCACTGCGTGTGAGGCCGCGCATTGCTGCGCTGGTGATGGTCAATAATAGGTCTACATCGAAGAATACAAGGGAAGGCAATCAATGGGTGACACGGACGTCAACTACGAAGAAATCGGTAAGCGTGCTACTGAGCGCGCACGGAAATGGCTCGAAGCCTCGAAGAAGTATCCGTCTGATCGTGCTGCCGAGCTTCTGGCGCAGACCTTGAAGGATCCGAGCGGCCTCGATTTCACGGTGTCGTTCGTCGATGGCGTGATTCGCCCTGAAGATAAGAAGGTTGCCGCTCGCACCATTGCAAAACTCGCTGGTGCGAAGCCAGGATTCCTACCCGGTTATCTCTCTGGCCCGCTTGCTATCGGTGGCAAACTTGCGGAGAAAGCGCCGAATTTGGTGGTTCCGATGGCCACCAAGGTATTCCAGAAACTCGTAGGTGATCTGGTTCTTGACGCCAAAGGGAAAGGGCTCACCGACGCCATCGCGCGCTTACATGCGCAAGGTGCGCGCCTTAACATGAACCTTTTGGGTGAAGCAGTGCTCGGTGATAAAGAGGCCTCGAAGCGCATGGCCGATACTATGGCCTTGCTCGAACGAGACGACGTTGATTACGTTTCCATGAAAGTATCGGCTGTGATCGGCCCGCACAACCCATTCGCGTACGATCATGCGGTAAAGACGGCGATTGAGTCGCTATTGCCTTTGTATCGCAAGGCGGCATCGTATTCGCCGAAGAAGTTCGTGAATCTGGATATGGAGGAATATCACGACCTTCATATGACGATCGATGTGTTCAAAGGAATTCTCGATCGCCCTGAGTTTAAGGATCTTCGTGCCGGTATCGTGATCCAGACCTACCTTCCAGATGCTCTTCCGGCAATGCAGCACCTGCAAGAATGGGCTGCTCAGCGTGTGGCAGACGGCGGCGCTCCGATTAAAGTGCGCGTGGTGAAGGGTGCCAACCTCTCTATGGAGCGCGTTGAGTCGAAGATTCACGGCTGGGAGCTCGTAACGCAGCCGTCTAAAGAGTGCACCGATGCAAACTATATCCGCGTACTGGATTGGGCTCTGCGCCCAGAACACACCAAGAACGTGAATATCGGTGTGGCTGGTATGAATCTATTTACGGCGGGTTTCGCCTATGAGCTTGCCAAAGAGCGCGGCATTCTTGGAACGCAAGGCGTTGAGTTTGAGATGCTCGCTGGTATGGCTGCGCCTCAGGCTCAAGCGATGCGAGAAGACGTAGGGCATTTGCTTTTCTATGTGCCCGTCGTCAACCCTGAAGAGTATGACGTCGCCATCGCCTATCTTGTGAGGCGCTTGGAAGAGAACGCACTGCCGTCGAACTTTATGTCGTCCATCTTCGATATTGCAGACGACGACGCCCTGCTTATGCGCGAGCAGAAGAGATTCTTGGATGCGCTCTCCCACGCCTTTACTGATCCGGTAGGGCCAAACCGCCAGCAAAACCGCCAGACGGAAACTGAAGACGATATCAAGAGTTTCGTGACGAATGATCGAGGCGAGTGGATCTTTGCCAATACGCCAGATACCGATCCATCCCTGCCCGCAAACCTTGAGTGGGCTGAGAATATCGCAGCGCGCATGCAAAATTCCAAGCTCGGTATCGATACGATCGAGGCAGCTCATATCAGCGATCTCGATACCTTGAATTCCGTTGTTCATGCGGCTTATGAGGGTGGCAAGGCCTGGGGTAAACTCTCCGGCGCGGAACGCGCAGATATCTTGCACCGCGCAGGCGTGGCGCTCGGCGTCAATCGTGCGAAGCTGATGGAAGTTGCCGGCTCTGAATCTGGTAAGGCAGTGGATCAAGGCGACGTCGAGGTGTCAGAAGCGATCGACTTCGCACACTACTATGCCGAGCAGGCCAAGGTGCTTGACGATCTTCCAGGTGCAACACATGAACATGCTGGCGTGATTCTCGTAACTCCGCCGTGGAACTTCCCGATCTCGATCCCTGGTGGCGGCGTGCTCTCGGCGCTCGCGTCAGGCGCAGGTGTTGTGTTTAAGCCCGCTCCTCAGGCGCGCCGCACTGGAGCAGTGCTCGCGGAAGTGCTCTGGGAAGCCGGTGTTCCGCGCGATGCGCTCCAACTCGTGGACGTCAGCGAAGGGGAACTCGGCAAAGAGCTGATCACCCACGATCTCGTCCAGCGCGTGGTACTTACTGGTTCGATTGAAACAGCAAGTATGTTTAAGAGCTGGAAGCCAGAATTGAAGGTGCTCGGTGAGACCTCGGGTAAGGACTCGATCATCGTCACGCCTCATGCCGATCTTGACCTCGCCGTGAAAGATGTAATCACCTCGGCATTTGGCCACGCCGGCCAGAAGTGCTCAGCCGCATCCACAGTGATTCTCGTCGGTTCAGTCGCTACGTCGAAACGTTTCCACGATCAGCTTCTTGACGGCGTTGCCTCACTTCGCGTGGGCTGGCCATGGGATCTGAGCACTCAGATGGGGCCGATCGTCGAGCCGGCGCAAGGTAAACTCCTGCGCGGGCTCACGCAGCTGGGTGAGGGCGAGAAATGGGCTTTGAAGCCTCAACAACTCGATGATTCAGGCCGCTTGTGGAGCCCTGGTATTCGCTCCGGCGTACGCCCGCAATCCGAATATCATCTCACTGAGTACTTCGGCCCGATTCTGGGTGTGATGACTGCTGAGACGCTTGAGGAGGCCATTGAGCTGCAGAATGCGCCGAAGTTCGGCCTTACTGCTGGTCTTCACTCACTCGATGCTGACGAAATCAACTACTGGTTGGAGCATGTGCAGGCTGGCAACGTATACGTGAACCGTGGCATCACAGGCGCGATCGTGGAGCGGCAGTCCTTCGGCGGATGGAAGAACTCCGCTGTGGGTGCAGGCACCAAGGCCGGTGGCCCGTCGTATCTGTTCGGTTTGGTAGATTTCAAGCGTGATGAATCCGTTGCTACAGAGCTGGCTCAGGGGATTATCACAGATCCAAATCTCCAGGCTGCCGCTCAAACTGCTGATTCGCTTCCCGACAATGAGGCAGAACTTGCCAAAGCACTCCTTGCAACAGAGCAGCATGCGATTGATACGGAGTTCGGTATCGGCCACGACAACGCTTCTTTGGGTGTTGAGCGCAATGTGTTGCGTTATGAGCCTGTACCGGTGCTGATTCGTTTGAGTGACGGGCAGGCTGACTGGCAGCTTCTGGCTATCGCTGCTGGTGGGCAGGCGCTTGGATCGAAGGTGAGTGTTTCTGCGCACGAGCAGCTCAGCGAGAAAGTGCGCCGATTCCTTGCCGGGCTTGGCGTGCCAGTGGTGCTTGAATCAGATGTAGATTTCTATCAGCGCATCGAACAATGGGCACCGCGCGCCGGACTCGATGGGCGTGTGCGCCTCATCGGCGGCGATCCAGATGAGCTGGCTAAACATCTCCCCGCAGAATACGTTGCAGACATTGCCGTATGGGATGGGGAAGTGACGTTGAGCGGGCGCGTGGAATTGATTCCGTTTGTGCATGAGCAGGCAGTCTCATTCACGAACCATCGATTTGGCAACCCCACACCGCTATCGAAAGAAGTAAAGATCGCCTGATCTCGTAACGGATAGTGTGCACGAGTGGCGCCGCTGGTCTCTTGGGAGATGGCGGCGCCACTGGCGTGTAGGAAGGCTTAGCAGTGCTGGCGTACTGCGGTGTTACAGCCGGTGCCGCACAGCTCGCTGCACCACCATCACAAAATCGGCACGCGTGCGTGGTCAGGTTCGGGGGCGAGGCCGAGAAACTCTCGGATAGGTGCCATCTCCTGAATGATATGGTCATAGCCGTTACGGAAATTAGCTGTAAGGAGTTTGACGTCTCGCTCTTGGTTGCTTACCAACATGTCGTCGGCATAGATCACGTACGCTTTGCCGTCGCGTTCAAGCTGGGCAATCTGCTCACGTACGGCGTTGTAGCGCTCCCAGCGGCTCAAATACGCCTCTGCCGCAAGCGGCATGCTGCGCATGATCTGGCGTACGGTGTGCGGCGCGCGCGGAGCGCGCTTCACGAAGTTGCGCGGGCGCGTAAGGATGATGAGATACTTTTCGTAGCCGTCCCTGATCGCGATATCTAAAGGAATCCCAGCGTTTTCGCCGATGGCGCCATCTACGTAGATATCATCGCCGAGTTGGGTGGGCGGCATCACCATTGGCATAGACGACGAAGCGCATGCCACCTGCTCCAGTTTTTCCATCGTATCAACATGATCGCGTGAGAAATAGAGCGTCTCTCCGAGTCGGGTATTGAATGCTCCTATACGGAATTCGCCTGGATTGCGGGTGAACTGTTCGATCGTCATTGGCAGAAGTTGCCCAGGCTGCGTGGTGGTGTGGTAGATGAAACGGGAATTGAAGATCCCTTTGCCTTCGATAAAAGTTTTGGCATCACCGAACTCTGGTTCCATCGGCAAGTCGATAAAACTGCGTCTGCTGCGCTCGGGTAAGCGTGCCATATAGTTGATGAGATTGGTAGTGCCAGCCGAAATACCGCTGACGTAGTTGATGTAAATCTCATGCTCAAGCATCGCGTTCACAGCGCCGGCTGTGTATCCGCCGCGCATGCCACCGCCTTCGAGTATTAGAGCTGTATCAAAGACGTTGTTCTCAAACATATTGCTGTATCGCTTCCTGTTCATTGCGCTGTGAATGTACACAGCGCCGTACTGGGCTCAATCGTGATCGGAAACGAATAGTCACCGACCACAAAGCTACGCATTGCATGAGTGAGAACAATCCGTAGCTCGAGTGCCGTAGTGGTGCTTTGCTGCAGATTCAATGAATGTAGCATGAAGAGTCAATGGTAATACTAATGATGTGTGAATGAGTTGTTGGTGCTCCTTTGCTTCGAGTTTGCTTCGAGCGCCTCCTGGCGTGTGCTCATCCAAAGATTTTCGAGAAAAAGCCCGTTTTGTTCGCTTTTGCGGCGTCGATTTCGGCTTGGGTATGCTTTCCGTTGCACCATTGAGAGGCGGGTACGCTAGCCTTTACTGAGGCGACGTGCTGGCCGCAACCAGCCCACGTTGTTTTGCCACATACATTACATTTCACTGCACGGCACATTATCAAGTCCTTTCAGTCGTGTGGTTGCGTTGTGGATAGTGTGAAATACCTTAAGAGAGCATCAGGAACAGTTTTTCGATTTCGTCAGGCGTCAGTGTTTCGCCTTCGAGAAAGCCGGGATTCTGATTAACGCGCTTCCTATGTGAGGAATTTGGTGACTGTGCGTCTACCGGACCGCGTGAGTTGCCGCCTCCTTTGCTACCTGTGTGGCTCGCGGTGCCGGTAGGCGAGCCGCTTTCCGCCGTTGCCGTGTTCTCCATTGCGCAGGCGATAATCAGATATCCGGCACGATCGATAGCTGTGGAGACGGCAGAAAGCTGGGTGACGACGTCTCTACACCGCGCGCCCGTTTCGATTTTGCTAATGACGGCGTTGAGTTGGCCTTGTGCGCGCCTCAAACGGTTAAGAATCCTCGTTTGCTTATCGCTGTGCTGAGCGCTCATCCTTCGTTGCCTTCCCCCGTGACGAGGATTGACTCAATATCATCGCCATACCATCCCCGTAGAGTTTGCATCCCACCTGAAAGCATCGTGGCGTCGAAGCCCTCAGCGCGTACAACGCTGTATGCAATCCATGAACGCACTCCCGCAGCGCACATCACGGCGAGTGTTTTTCCTGCGGAACGTTCTCGAAGCTCATTGATTCTTCCGCGCAACTCGGTGTGTGGGATATTGATAGCCCCTGGTAGGTGCCCGCTGGCATATTCGCGGCGGGTACGTACGTCGAGCACGATTGCGTCGTCGTCCAAGGGGGTGATCTCATCTGGATAGATGAGGTTCAGACGGCGAGCGATCACGTTATCGGCTACCATACCTGCCATATTGATGGCGTCTTTCGCGTTGCCGAACGGTGGAGAGTAGGAAAGGTCCAGATCGATCAGGTCAGGAGCTGTAAGACCAGCGGTTATGGCGGTAGCGAGCACGTCGATACGCTTGTCTACGCCGTCTTTACCTACGGCTTGTGCGCCTAAGATTTCACCTGTGTACGGGTCGATATGCATGACGAGATGTATGGCGCTCGCGCCGGGGAAGTATCCGGCGTGCTGATTGGAGTGGGTGTGGATCGTGGTGTATTTCCTGCCTGCGGCGTCGAGCGCTGCGCGGTTTGCGCCCGTGATACCAGCGGCAAGTTTGCCAATACGGACGATCGAGGTGCCTAGTAGTGCAGGCAGAGGCCGAGCTTTGCCCGGGTTGAAAATATAATCAGCCACAAGGCGGCCAGTCCGATTCGCAGGCCCTGCAAGAGCCACTATTTGGCGGGCGCCAGTGGTGCGATGTGTGGCGATTGTGGCATCTCCCACGGCATACACGTCAGGCTGATTGGTGCGCCCATGCTCGTCAATGATGATCGCGCCGCGATCATGGGCGAGCCCGGCTGATATGAACACTTCCGTTTCGGGCTTAACGCCAACTGAGAGCACCACGGCATCGGCTTGGATCTGTGTGGAGTCGCTTAAGGTTACTGTGGCGCCATCCGCCGAATCATCGATCGCCGTCACTTCGGTGCCAGTGTGAATGCGTATACCTAACCGGCGGATCTCTGCTTCTACGAGCGAGGCCAACTCGCGCTCGAGAGGGGGTAACACATGGTTGGAGAGCTCAACGATGTGCACATCCAAGCCGCGCATCGCGAGAGCCTCTGCTGCCTCGAGCCCAATGAAGCCGGCACCAACTACTACGGCGGTTTTGCCCTGCGCTGCAAGACTGCGTAGAGCACGGGCATCATCCACAGTGCGAAGAGTGTGTACGTGCCCTTCGTATGGGTTCGATTGATCGGTGGCGACAGAGGCGAGTGGATTGATCGCCTTGGCGCCGGGGCTCAAGATAAGAGCATCATAATGAAGGGTCTGTACGCCTGAAGGTGTGTGGAGCGTGAGTTGGTGAGTGGCGAAGTCTGCTTGCACTACACGATGATTGATCCGGACGTCGAGATTGAGTGCTGCTCTTAAGCTTTGTGGCGTGTGGAGAAGAAGAGCCTCAGGATCGGTGATCTCCCCGCCAACGAAATAAGGCAGGCCGCAATTGGCAAAGGAGACGTACTCGCCTTGCTCGAGCACAATGATTTCTGCATGTTCATCAAGGCGCCGAGCGCGTGCGGCAGCACTCATTCCGCCGGCAACACCGCCCACTATGACGAGTCTCATCTACTGTCTCCTTTCGGGCGTTTTGCCTGAAGTTCACGTTACTTTGACTTTGCGCTACTTTGACTTTGCCTCGACGCCGCGTGGCGCGAATGCTTCGTGGGAAGAGCAACTGGTTGCGGGTGATTGAGAATAACTCACCGCAGGAAGCTCTATTCCGATACACTACCACATACCCCTGGGGGTATATGGTAGATGTTCGCATACCGCTAGCTGTATTGAATCTACAGCGGGTGCGATAGTGGCGATCGCATACACCTAAGCCCTTCGTCAGGAGAGCAACAAGAGCGAGTTCACGGGTGAATCCCGTGGTCACAGTTCACACCGGTTATTACGGAGAGCAGTTTACGAAGAAGCTGGCGGCGTAAGATCCCGCCGGGCTTGCCGTAGAGCGCGATGGGCTCAGTGCAGAGCAGGTTGGGCTTGGCGCACGGCAACAACGATGACCGGCGATGTGGATGTAACAACGGCAGTGTGCCCAGGCAAGATTTCGTTAGAGACGCCGAGCTGAAAGTCTGACGCCAACGTTGCGTTTTCTAACTCGTAGCGCGCGCCGTGTATCGATACACCTGCTGCACTGCCTGAGGTGGCCAGCACGGAGAAATAGAGCACTTGAGGTATTGCATCGTGATGGCTGTTCGTTGGAGACGGAGCGTTAGGCTTAGCGGCGGAGCCTTGCTCGCCCGGTAGCCCGTCTTGCTCGCCGAGTAGCGGAGTATGGGCGGAGTAGTGTGGCTCAAGCGAAAGAAAGCCACGTGGCGTTAGCTTGCACGGATTGCCGAAAAACGCGGCGCTCATTTCGCAGACGTCGTCTACAATAAAACCCCGAGCGCCCCGATTTGCGAGAAAAGCGAGGATTTGTACGTTTGCGTATGTGTGATCGAAGCGGCCGCCCGTTGCGCCGATGAGCACAAAGTCTGTGAAGCCACGCCGTAGCCCTTCCTCGACGGCGAAAAACGTATCGGTGACGTCTTTTGAACGCGGGAGCGCAAACACTTCGGGTTCTTGTGCCGCCTTTGGGAGAGCGGGCTCCTCAATGGGCGTGCTGGCCGAGGTAGCTGGGCTTTGAAAAGTGCTCTTGCGCGCGTGCTCTTCGTCTAATCCAATAGCTTCACTGCGCTGCAGATGATATGTGTTTTGCTCAGCAGATCCTAGAGAATCGAAATCGCCCACAATTACGTCAGGCGTGATGCCGAGCGGTGAGGCATGCGCGAGTCCGGCGTCAGCGAAAAAATAGGTATCGACGTCTTTCATCAAAAAACTTCGGGCACGGCGATAATCATTTATCGGGGCAGCGGAGACGATAACGCAGCGGCGCTGCACATGCTCATTATTGGATGAATCTGCATATATGCCCATACTTCAACGATAGTGGGCACGATCTGCCACGCACGTGGAAGAAAGATGTGGCATATCTCGCCAAGTGCCCACATTCTTGAGAACATGGATACATAACTGGAAGGAGCACACATGGCAGACAATCGTGAACCCACACCAGAAGAAATCGACGCAATCCCACACCTCGACCGCGAGTTCCCGGAAGTAGCGAAGGCGTTCAACCAGGCGTCAGTGCTCGTGCGCAAAGCGTACAAGGAAGTCGGGCTCGGGGTAGACTTGGTTGAGCTCATCACGGTGCGAGCAAGCCAAATCAATAGGTGCGGCACTTGCTTATCGGTACACATTCCACGCGCGCTAAAAGCGGGAGTGCCGCAGCGAAAAATAGATTTCCTCCCGGCGTGGCGTGAGATTGATGGGCTATATGATGAACGCGAAAAGAGCGCTCTTGAACTATGTGAGCAGCTTACAATCTTGCCTCACGGGCAAGCCAACAACGCCGCAGCACTCCAGGCTCTGAATTATTTCTCGAAGCCACAAATAGCTGCACTTGAATATGCGATTTTGAACATTAATCTGCATAATCGCATTTCGATCGCATCGCATCATCCGCTACGTGAGGCTCAGTAATGGCTCTGGCGGTTCCCCAACGTGTGCTGATCACCGAAAGTGCAGTGCGAGAACTCCAAGCGATCCTTAGGGATGAACTCAAGGGGGAGGCACCGGAGACTCGTTTCGTTCCATTCAAAGAGCTTACAGAAGCAGACCTGAGGTGGGCGGATTCGTGGGTCGGCTTTCGGCCTCCGGCGGGGCCGTTGCGTAGCGGAATACGCTGGTACCATGCAGCGACGGATGGTGTGGACGCATTTCATGTGTTTGGGGATGAGTTTGCGCAGACGGATGCGATCTTGACGAACACAGTGGGATCTATGCCGCGGCGGATCGCACAGTATGTGCTTGGGCATGTTCTCGCTCATGGTCTCAAGGTGCGTGAATACTTGCGGCTTCAGGAGCACTCGAGATGGCAGAAGCTCGAAGCCCTGCCTTTAGATGCCATGAAGGTGACGGTGATTGGTACGGGGCATATTGGCCAGGCGATTGCGCGAGTACTTCGGCCATTTTCTTCTGAGATTCGAGGCTTATCGGCGTCGGGGCAGAGGAAACGTGGTTTTGATGATACAGCGTCGCTTGCGAGCCGGAAATACCTTGAAGATGCAGATGTGGTGGTGGCGGTACTTCCTCACACGCCTGAATCTGAAAGGGTGATCGATCACGCGATTGTTGAGGCAATGCATGGTGCCGTGTTTGTTAATGTGGGGCGCGGCACTACGGTGGATCCTGATGCGCTTCGCGAAGGACTATCGCAAGGCAACATAGAGACCGCCATTTTAGATGTGTTTGAAACTGAACCGCTGCCCGCTGGTGACTGGCGTTGGGCGCATCCGAAGGTGACCGTTACGCCCCACGTATCGGGCGTAACCTTGCTCGATGATATAACTGGCGATTTTATTGCTAATTATCGCGCGTTGTATGTGGAGCAGACTCCGCCGAATCGGATTGATTTGAGGCGCGGGTACTAGGTTTTGATCTTGGTGCTTTTCTTGCTAAACTCAACAGGTCAAGAGTTTTGACGTGTGCGAGTGTAGCTCAATGGTAGAGCCCTAGCCTTCCAAGCTAGTCACGCGGGTTCGATTCCCGTCACTCGCTCTGGGTGTGCGTGCGTACGTACACGCTATTTCTTCCTAGGTGCTGTTGCCGCCGAGGTTAGAACACAAATGAATACGGGGTATAGCGCAGTTTGGTAGCGCGTCCGCTTTGGGAGCGGAAGGTCGTGGGTTCAAATCCCGCTACCCCGACAGGTAGTAAACCGCTCTAGCAAGCCAAAAGCTAGAGCGGTTCTCTTATGCCGAAATACAGTAACTCCCCCCCCCATTACTCCCCCCTGCGGGGGTTTATGGGGCTATAGGACGATTGTTATTGATGTTTTTCCTGTTTTTCGTTGCTGTGGCGGGGTTTTCTGTGTGAAAAGTCGTTTCGACTCGAGTTTTTGGTTGGACATAAGTTATTGATTTCGTTCCGGTTTTCGCGCGTGGTGACGGGGAAAAGTGGTGATGAAAGTCGGTTTCATACTGGTGGGTATGGGATCGAACAAGAAACACTGCC